>JANLSF010000200.1:0-9030 GCA_031362285.1 Gemmatimonadota bacterium
GAGGAATTCGCGCGCGGCACGCACAACGAATTCCAGGTGCTTCGGGCGTTCCAGCTCCGGTTGCGCGAGCAGTATGACGGATTGATGGCTGCGGCCGACGGCGCCCACGCCATCGTCGGGGCGATGCTGCTGCTCGCGGGCCCATCGGTCGCACGCCTCAAGCGAGTTCCCTGGATCTACGCGGGATTCAGCCCGCACTACCTGCGCTCGGAACTGACGGTGCCCGGCGGGTTGCCGCTCCGGTCACTGCCACGCTGGGTCCTGCGCGGCTTCAACCGCCTGCAGCGCCACGCCATCCCGTTGTTCATGCGGCCGTGGATCGTCGAGGAACGGCGCCTGGGCTTCGGGCGGCCGATCGATGTCTGGGAGCACATGACGAATGGGGCGGAGCTGCTGCTCGGGTATGACGAGGCGCTGCTCCCCACGCCGAGCGACGCGGTCGGGCGGCTCAACCGGGTGGGGTTGATGCGCCGCATCGCGACGGGCGGGACCCTGGATGGAGCGCTCGAGGCGTTCCTGGCCGACGGCCCCGCACCGGCCTACATCGGCTTCGGCTCCATGTCGCACGTCGATCCGCGCCGCCTGACACGGCTCGTGCTCGACGGCGTGGAGCGGGCCGGGGTCCGCGCCGTCGTCAACGCGGGCTGGTCTGGCCTGTCGGCGGATCGGCTGCCGGAGCAAGTGCGCGTCGTGACGTCGGCGCCACACGACGCGCTGTTCCCGCGCTGCCTGGGCATCGTACACCACGGTGGCGCGGGGACGCTGCACGCCGCCGCGCTCGCCGGCGTTCCACAGGCCATCGTGCACCACTGGGCCGACCAGATCCACCACGGCTGGCGGGTCGAGTCGATGGGCATCGGGCCGTCGCCCACCACCATTGGCCGGTTGAGCGCGGCGTGGCTGGCGACGGCGCTCTGCCGACTCCGCGACGACGCGGCGATGCGCGCGAAGGCCGCCGAGCTGGGGACACGCATGCGGGACCACGTCGGCGGTGCCGAGCGGGCGGCCGACGTCGTGGAACGAACGATCCGTGCATTCAAGGGTTGAGGCGCACGGCCGACGCACGTCGTGGCGCCGGCGCGGCGACTCGGCCACGCCGCTACTCAGCCGGGTCGCCCGGACCTGTCTTGCGGGCCACGTAGTCCCCGATGACCAGCACATCCATTCGCGTCCGCCGGAAGCAATCGATCGCCTCCTCCGGCCGGCACACGATCGGCTCGTTCTCGTTGAAGCTGGTGTTCAGCACCACCGGGAGCCCCGTCTTCGCCTCGAACCGGGCGATGACGTCGTAGTAGTCGGGGCTCGCCTCGCGGGTCACGGTCTGGAGTCGCCCCGTCCCGTCCACGTGCGTGGTGGCCGGCAGCCGATCGCGCCACGCCGGCCGCACCTGGTGCACGTGCATCATGAACGGCGACGGGTGCGCGCTGTCGAAGAGTTCCCCCTGCCGCTCGGCCAGGACCGCCGGCGCGAAGGGACGGAACCACTCGCGCCGCTTGATGCGCGCATTGAGGATCTCCTTCATGTCGGTGCGCCCCGGGTGGGCGAGGATGGATCGCGCCCCGAGGGCGCGGGGTCCCCACTCCATCCGGCCGTTGAACCACCCCACGACGTCGCCATTGGCGATCGCCGACGCCGTCGCCTCGTTCCGTGCCTCGCGTCCCAGCCGTTCGGCGCGCACGCCGGCGCCCTCGAGCGCCCGCCGAACCTCGGGCTCCGCGTACTCCGGTCCCAGGTATGCGTTGGGCAGCGCGTACCGTGGGCCGTCGGCCAGCACCGCCTGGCTCACGTAGAGCGCGGCCCCGAGCGCCAAGCCGTCGTCCCCGGCCGCCGGGTGCACCACGCTCCGCGAGAACGGCGTGGCCCCCTCGATCATGCCATTGGCCACGCTGTTCAGCGCACACCCGCCGGCCAACACGAGATCGGCGGTGCCGGGCACGTCCACCGCGAGCCGTTGCAGGAGGTGCAGGTAGGCTCGCTCGAAGGCATGCTGGGCGCCCCACGCGATGTCCATGTCGCGTTGGGAGACGTCGGCAGCCGGATCCCGCGGCTCGCCGAACCGCTCGCGCATCCCCTCGCCCCAGAGGCGCTGCACGGTGGCGTTGCCGGCGTCGTCGAGCGTGAACCCCTCGCTCGTGCCGAACGGCAGCAGCCAGCCGGGGGTGATCGCGAATCCGCCCTCGGAGAGCCGGACCAACGACGCCGCCCAGTCGCGCAGCGCGTCGGTCCCATAGGGCGCCAGGCCCATGACCTTCCCCTCGTCGCCATAGGCGGGGTACCCGATGAACTGGCACGCCATCGAGTACAGGAAGCCGAGTGATTCGGGGAGGAAGGTGCGGTGCAGCACCTCGATCCGGTTGCCCTCGCACCGGGCGCGCATGGCCGACACGAAGTCACCCGACCCATCAACCGACAGCCCCGCGCACGACTCGAACCCGGAGGTGAAGTAGGCCGAGGCGATGTGGGCGAGGTGATGCTCGACGTTGATGGCTTTGAAGCCGAGGCTGCCGCGATCCACCCCGAGTTCCGTGGCCACCAGGTCGTGCAGGCTCCCGAGTGCCCGCCGGGAGACCAGCATGCGTCCGAAGGTGAGCAACTGCCCGGGGCGCTGCAGCGCCGCCATGATCTTCTGGCCCCGGTTGGCGCGCGGGTCGCGACCGATCGCCACGATCTCCACGTCGCCGATCCCCAACCCCGCCATCCGCAGGCACTCGGCGATGGCCAGTCGCGGAAAGCCGGCCCAGTACTTCTTGCGATTGAGCCGCTCCTCGGCGATCGCCGCCACGGGCTGCCCGTCCACGACGAGGGCCGCGGACGCGCCGGGATGCAATGCGTTGATGCCGAGGATGACCGCCACGGGCGAAAAGTAGCCGGGGCCGCAGGCCCGGGCGATGTCTCACGATGACGCCCGTGCATGCCGCCCTGCGACGCGTGCGCGACTAGTCAGGCGGCCCGATGAAGGCCGACACGGCATCGATGACCTCAGGCGCCTTGAGCATGCGCCGGTGGCCACCCACATCCACTTCGAGGTACATCGCCCTCGGCCAATGATCGGCGATCAGCCGCCCGTCGGCCACCGGCACCTCGGCGTCGTGCCGGTCATGCACGATGAGCGCGGGCACGCGCAGGCGGGGCCCCGAGCGCCGGATGTCCACCTCGTCGGGATGCGCACCGGTGATCTCCGCGAGCCGCTCGCGCAGGTGGCGCGCCACACGGGGTTCGATGCCCACGAGGGCCACGAACCGGTTCAGCACCTCCGGGAGCGAGGCGGGTCCGCCGAGGAGCGCGACGCGGTCCACGGCGAGCCCGCGACGGATGGCGACCGCCGTGGCCGCCGCACCCATCGAGTGGGCCACCACGGCTCGAAAAGCGCCAAGCTCCCGCTGGACCGACAGCAGCGCTTCGGCGAAGGCGATGGGATGCGCGCGACGTCCCGCCGAGCGGCCGTGGGCCGGCCCGTCGAGGGCGACCACGCGGTGCCCGGCGGCGACCAACGGTTCGCCGAGGCGGGCGAGCTGCGTTCCCCGCCCTTCCCATCCATGCAGCAGCAGCACGGGACGAGCGTCGCTCGGCCCCCACTCCCACGCGTGCAGGCCATCCGCCAGCTGGCGCGAGGTGGCGCTGCGGCGCAGTTCGCGCTCCCACTCGGGGGTGCGGTGCCGGCGCGGCGTGGTGAAGAGCGACGCCGCGAGCACGCCGCCGCCCCTAGGCGACACCCGCTCGAGCGCGCCGAAGGCGACGGCCAGCCATCGCGGCGGCGCCAGCTGCGCAGCGAGCGTCTTGCGGTCCTGGCCGGTCCGGCTCTTCGGCACGAGCGGCGTGAGCAAAGGGGAAGCGGGCGCCACCGTGGAGCGCCTCGTGCGCGCGTCCCCTGGCGCGCGAACGATAGAGGGGCGGAGGCCGCCAGCGCGACCCCCGCCCCTCCCTCGTGCCGCTCGAGGCGGCGCTAGTTGCCGCCGCCTCCGCGCGGGTCGAGCGTCTTGCCGATGCGAGCATCCGCCGCCGTCAGGTGGTTGCGCGTGGCGGGATCTCCTGCCTTGCCAATCGCCGCCCGAACCAGCGCCCGCAGCGCTGTCAGGTCGCCACGCAGCTGCGACTTGGCGTCGTCCGAGAGCGGACGTGGCGGCGTGATGCCGAATTGCGCAAACAGCGGATTGATCGGCGCGGGTGCGCCGTTGAGCTTCCGATCCACCGCCGCCAGGTGCGCGTTCTGGAGCCCGCGACGGTACGCATCGATGACCGTGCGTCCCGCGGCGAGCTCGGACCACACGCCCTTCCGGAGGTCCTCGAGCATCGCCGGCAACGGATACGCGTCACCGCCGCGCGACTCGATCTCGACGAGCCGATTGAGCCGTTCATCGTCGAGGAGCGCGCCGAGGACGCGTCCCTGCGCGCCGTTGATGCGCGTCACCATGCCGCCGGCCTCGATGCGGCTCGCGATCTCGGGCCGGATCAGGAACGTCGGCGTCTTGAACACGTTTTCGTTGAGGAAGGCGACCGCATCCGCCTGCCGTGCGCGGGACAGCGGTACGTACACGGGGCCCGTCTGGCTGCCCGACTTGTACTGCACCGTCCCACCGGCCAGCACCGTCGTCACGTGTCCCGCCTCGGTGGCCCACTGCGCCACCGTGCGGTCATACAACTCGCGGAGATCGCCATTGTCCTCGCCGGCGCGCGTGGCCGCCGCAGAGATGTAGCCGACCACCCGCTCGATGTTCTTGTGGCCAAGGCGGGTGCTCTTCACGGGATCGGCGTCACCTACCGCCTCGGACTGCGTGCCGAATCCGCCGAAGGCATTGTTCGCGGAGAAGCGGTACCAGGGCACCGTGTCCTGGATGCGCGCCCACTGGTCCAGCGTCGGGCGCTCCTCGGCCGTCGTGCGGGCGCCGGGGATCGGCTTGTAGCCCCACATGATGGCGTACTTGTCGTACGGGCCGATGCGTGGAATGAGGTCCGCGAGGGCGATCCCGTCCTCGGGTTGCGCGACGTAGTTGAAGCGCGAGTAGTCCATGATGCTGGGGCTGTGCCCCATCTTGCGCGTCCACGACGGCGAGCGCACGCTGTCGGCCGGGTAGGTGGAGCTGCCGATCTGGTCGTGCTGGAGCCCGAGCGTGTGGCCGATCTCGTGGGCCACCACGAACTCGATGAGGCGCCCCATCAGCGTATCGGGGAACGGGAGCGTGCGGGCGCGGGGGTCGAGGTGCGCGGCCTGCGTGAAGTACCAGCTCTGCTGGAGCTTCGCGATGTTGTGGAACATGCGGACGGAGCCGTTGAGGATCTCCCCCGTGCGCGGGTCGCTCACGTGCGGTCCCACGGCGTTCTCCACCGTGGACGGCAGCCAGCGGATCATCGTGTGGCGAATGTCCTCGGGCGACCACTCGGGGTCATCGGCGGGCACCTCGGCCGACACGATGCCCTCCTTGAAGCCCGCCGCCTCGAATGCCACCTGCCAGCTCGTGATCGCCCGCCGCACCCAGGGCTTCCACTGTTCCGGGGTGGCCGGATCCACGTGGTACGTGATCGGCTTCTTCGGGTAGCAGAGGTCGCCGACCTTCCGGTCGGAGCACTCGAGCCGGTACTTCGCGATCCACGCGCGCGGTGCGGCCTTCTGCTCGGCGCCGAAGTCCACCGTGCGATGCGAGAAGAAGCCGACGCGCTCGTCGAACCGACGCGCCATCATCGGGTTCTCCGGCAGGCGCACGATGGACCAGTGCGCCAGCACGCTTTGCGCCGGGCGAGGCGCTCCGGGCGCGGCTCCGGGGCCGGCGCCACCGGCCCCCGCGGCGGTCCCCGTCTGCGTGGCCTCGACCTCCACGTTGTCCGGGAAGGCGGCCACGCGCTCGACGAACGAGCGGGTGGCGTCGATCGTGCCGCGGATGGCGGCGAGTTCCGGGATGCTCGTGGTGAAGAGGCGCGTGACGTCGATCACGGCCGCGCTGTCGGGGCCAAAGGCCTCGACGGTGAAGGCGGCGACGATGGAGGCGTAGTTGGAGTTCTGCACGGCCCGGTACACGGCCAGCGTCGAGTCGGCCGAGATCGCGAACGACGGCGTGCGGAGGACCACGCGAGTGCCGACGCGCTCGAAGCGCAGCGTGCGCTCGACGAACTGGTCACCGCCGTAGTCGCCGAAGCCGCCGCCACCCGGAGCCTGCGGATCAAACGACGCCGCGCGGGTGAACCGGCCGACGGCGAGCATGTCCTTGTCGAGGGCCGCCGTCGGCAGCTCGAAGTAGAGCTTGTCGGCCACGCGGTGCACCACGAACAGTCCGCGCTTGGTCTTTGCCTCGGCGGTGATGACCCGATTGTACGGACGCGGGCCGGTGGGCTGGGCCGGGCGGGCGGTCGAGTCCGTTGCCCCCGGGGGGCCCCCGGGACGGCCCGCGGGCGGCGTCGGCTGCTGGGCGGACACGACGGTGGCGCTCACGAGGAGCGCCACCACAACGGCGATCGGCTTCATCGGCATCGGAGTGAGGGGGGGGTCGGCAGGGCCGCCGACTGCCACAATACGCGGGCCGCCGGCCTGAGCGTTGAACCCTGCCTGCCCCCCACCGAGGCGGGGCGGCCCTCAGGACGCCCTTGGCGCCACCCGGTCGAGGTCTTCGAGGCCCATGAGCACGTCGCGCGGCTTGGACCCGTTGGGCGGGCCGAGAATGCCGGCGGCGTGCAGCTGGTCCACGATGCGGGCCGCACGCCCGTACCCCACGTTCAGCCGCCGCTGCAGGAGCGAGGTGCTCCCCTGCTGGTGCTGGATGCAGACCTCGGCCGCTTCGCGGAACACCTTGTCGCGCTCCGCCTCGCCGCCATCCCCCTCCCCATCGGCGGGGGCCAGCTCGGCCGCCTCGCGTGCCCGCACCACCTCGAGCTCGTCCGGCTCGTCGGCGTGGTGCTCGATCGCCATCAGTCCCTGCTCCTCGAGGGTCTTCCGCCGGCGCGCGCGGCGATCCTCGTACCACTTCATCAGGCGCTCGGTCTCCTCGCTGGAGAGAAAGGCGCCCTGCAGGCGGCTCGCCTCGCTCTTGCCCGGCGGAATGAACAGCATGTCCCCGTTGCCGAGGAGCGCTTCGGCGCCTGCGCCATCGAGGATCGTGCGCGAGTCGATCTGGCTCGCCACGCGGAACGCGATGCGGCTCGGGAAGTTGGCCTTGATGAGCCCGGTGATGACGTTCACCGACGGCCGCTGGGTGGCGAGGATCAGGTGGATGCCGATCGCGCGCGCCTTCTGCGCGAGCATCGCGATCGGCGTCTCGACTTCCGCCTGCACGGTCATCATGAGGTCGGCCATCTCGTCGATGACGACGACGATGTACGGCAGCACGCGACCCGTGTACAACGACTCCTCGAAGGCCAGCCCCTCGGTCTTCGGGCGCCGGAGCGGGGTGGCCTCCTGCACGCGTCGGTTGAAGTCCTGGATGTTGCGGCAGCCATTCGCGGCGAGCAGGGCGTAGCGCTCCTGCATCTCCAGCACGGCCCACTTGAGCACCGCCGCCGCGTCGCGGTTGTCGGTGATCACCTTGTGACGCAGGTGCGGCAGCGTGTTGTACACGCTCAACTCGACCATCTTCGGGTCGACCATCAGGAACCGCAGCGTCTCCGGCGTGTGCCGATAGACGAGGCTGGTGATGATCGTGTTCACGCAGACCGACTTGCCGGACCCGGTCGCGCCGGCGATCAGCAAGTGCGGCATCTTCGCCAGGTCGGCCACGACGGGCTTCCCCTCGAGATCCTTGCCAAGGGCGATCGGGAGCGCCATGCGGGCGTGCGAGAATTCCTTGGCCTCGATCAGCTCGCGGAACCCGACCATCTCCTTCTCGGGGTTCGGCACTTCGACGCCCACCGCCCCGCGCCCCGGAATGGGGGCCACGATGCGGATGGACGGCGCCCGCATCGCGAGCGCCAGGTCGTTGGACAGGTTGCCGATCTGGCGCACCTTCACGCCGGGAGCGGGCACGATCTCGAACTGGGTCACCGTGGGCCCCGTGGTGCGCGCCGTGAGCTCTCCCTCCACCTTGAAGGTGCGCAGCGCCTCCATGAGCTTCACGCCCATCAGGTCGAGTTCACGCTCCCCCGCATCGCCCTTGGGCGGCGGTGGCGGGTCGAGGAGCGTCGAGCTCGGGAGCTCATGGTCGAGCACGTCGGTCTCTTCGGCGGCGGCGGCCCCCTCGATCTCGGCCGCCACGGCAGCCGCATGCTGCGACACCGCTTCGGCCTTCGACCGCTTCTCGCGCTTCTTGCGGTCGCGCTTCCCGTCCGGGGTCTCGGTGGCGTCGGCCGTTTCCGCGTCCGGCTCCGGCTTCACCAGCGTGAGGATCGGAGTCCCCGTCATCTCGCGCAGGAGCGCCGGATCCACGGCCGGCATCTCGTCGGGATCGGGCTCCAGGTCCAGCAACGCACTGGCCGGATTGGACGGCACGACCGCACCTGCCTGGTTCTCGCCTGTGCGCGCCGCGTGGCGACCGCCGACGACCAGCCGCACGGGGTTCCACCAGAGCGTCCACGCCGTGAGCGCGCTCGCCGCCAGCAGGACGCCGATCCAGGCGCCGGCGCGACCCACGGCCGCGCTCAGGTAGAAGGCCGAGACGTTGCCCCACAGTCCGGCCCACGCGTCGGCGGCCACCGGCGCGCCCCGGGAGAGCCCTACCGCCACCGGGAGCAGCACCACGGCTCCCCCGAGGCAGACCAGCCACGACCGGTCCGGGCGCTCGCTGATGCGTCCCAACAGGCGCAACCCGTGCACGAGCGGCAGCAGGGGCAGCAGCGCAGCCGCCGGGGCCCCCAGCAGCGCAAACAGCCCCGCGCGCAGGCATGACCCCACGGGGCCGAACACGCCGGCCCCCTGCGTGCAGCTGCCGGTGGTGTTCGACTCGAACAAAAGGGCCCCGGCCACGAACACCGCGGCGAGGAGCAGGCCGATGCCGGCGATCTCGCGACGGAGACGCCCGCGCCGCGGATCGACCGGGGTTCGGAGTCCGTCGGGGACGACGCCCAGCTCGGCGCGCTTACCGCGCGAACCGGGGGTGTCATCAGAGGCGGCCG
>JANLSF010000024.1:0-4087 GCA_031362285.1 Gemmatimonadota bacterium
CTCAGTCCGGGGTGATCGGCCGGTCGCGGGCCCTGCACCCACCGGAACTTCCGCTCCGCCTCGGCAATCGGCACATCGTTGATGCTCGCGTGGCGCTCGGCCATGTATCCCTCGGCGTCGAAGAGCCAGTTCTCGTTGCCGTGCGCGCGGTACCACTGGCCGGCCGCGTCATGCCATTCGTACGCGAACCGCACCGCGATCCGGTTCTCGGCAAGCGCCCACAGCTCCTTGATGAGCCGGTACTCCTGCTCCTTCGCCCATTTCCGCGTGAGGAACGCCTCGATCTCGACGCGTCCCGTGATGAACTCCGAGCGATTGCGCCAGCGACTGTCGAGGGTGTACGCCTGCGCGACCTTGGCGGGATCGCGGCGGTTCCACGCGTCCTCGGCGGCTCGCACCTTGAGCGCGGCCGTGGTGGCGTCGAACGGAGGAACGGGGGGTCGGGTCATGGCTGAGGGCGATAAGGTGATGCGATGCGGGCGTTCAAGGATCCACCGTGAGCGGCGGCACGGTGCCGGGATGGCTGCCACCCAGCACCACGATCGCGTCGAACGCGTGCAGGTATCGATCGTGGAGCGGCGTGAGCGCGGAGCGCCGGCTTCGCAGGAACGCCAGGCGCGCGGCGCGCAGGTCGAAGACGACCCATCCCGAATCGGGGAGCGCGGGCTTGAGCCAGGCGAACATGGGGTCGTCCACCTCGGCGGTTCCCGTGGGCTCGTACTGGAGCTTGAGGATGTTCACGCGCGACGCCAGCGTTCCGCTGCCGCCAAGCAACAACACGTGGTAGCTCTGCTCGCGTCGCTCGGCCGCCACGATGGCGGCCGCCGTGCCGAGGTCGAGGGTGTTGGTATAAGTGAGTCCGCGCATCATGTGCGCTCCGCCGAACTTGAACACCACCTTGGTCCGCGCGCCGCGCGCGTCGTCCGCGCGCAACGCCTCGGCGAAATTCTCGCGCAGGAAGGCCGAGCGATCGAGGTTCGACTCGTAGCCGCGTCCCTGCATGAACAGCCGGTTGATCTGCGCGCTGCGCCGCATGAGGGCGATGAGGGCCACCGCCCGCGCGGGTGGGCGAGCGCCGAAGGCGGCCTGGAGGCGATCGAAGAGCGAGTCGGGTGCCGAGAAGAGGAAGAGTGCCGACGGATTGCCCGTGCGCGCCACGGTGCGGAACCCCGAGTCGGCGATCGCCCGAACGTCGCGGACGGCCGAGCGGCCCGCCGGCAGCGCGAGCGTCTCGAGTTCGGCGAGCCACTGCCGATCAGCGCTCACCTCGTAGTCGAGCCCCCAGATGCGCATGGGGGGCACGGCCCCCTGCGCCTCCAGCGCGTCGGCGAGCATCGAACGCTCCTCGCCGAGCGTGTAGAACGGAACGGCCGTGCGCCAGCCGGATTGCATGGCGTCGAGCTGCGCGCGCGCGCGGCCGGTGCGGGTCATCGCGTCGAGTTCCTGGCCGCGCAGCGGGCTCACCTCGATGGCCAGGGTGCCAAACCCGGCCGGGCGTAGCTCGCGGAGCAGCGCGCCCATCACCACCGGGATCTCGGCCACGCCATGCTGCTCGCCGAGCATGACGAATCGGCTGGCGCGACTCTCGTCGGCGAGGCGGCGACCCCCGTCGCCTTCGAGCCGACCGTTCACGATGGCCAGCGGCTGCCGGTTGGCGATCAGCAATCGCGTGAGCGCGGTATCCTGGGCCGGGAGTGCGGCGGCGAGCGCCAGCGTGAGCACGACCACGAGCGAGCGGCGAGGCGTCATGGAAATCGGGCGCGGGTGGTGGGAGGGCCGGTAGCGCATGGCACGGCGCAACCGTGGAACGTGCGATCCTCGGTGGCTCCAGACTAGCACCTTCTTGCGGCCTTGGCAGCGACGAGGGACCGGCGGCTCATCCCGGGCTCAAACCTTTTCCTCCATTCCGCGTACTAACGGTCGTGCCGCCCGCTTCCGCCCCACTCGTCCCCGCCGTCGCTCCTGATCCGGTGGCCCTCCAAGGCTCCGTCCGGAGCCGCCGCTTCCTCGTGTCTCCCGTGTTCGGCGGGGTCGAGTGGCTGCGGGCCGAGTACGTGGCGCACCGCTTCACGCCGCATGCGCAGGCGACGGCGGTGATCGGCGTGGTCACGCGTGGGAGCGCCGTGGTCCGTGGCGCCGGCCTGGAACTCCACCTCGGCACCGGCAGCGTGCTGGTGATTCCGCCCGGCATCGTGCATGACGCGCACAGCCTCGGCAGCGAGCCCTGGCACTACCGGGCGTTCTACCTCACGGCGCCTCAGATGGCGGCCATCTCGGGGCCGGCGGGTGTTCGCGACGGCGGGCTCGGAGCCATCCCGTTCGTGATCGAGGAGGGGGCGATCGCCGAGCAGGTGCTCGCCCTGCACGCTGCCCTCGCCTCGGTGCCCGTGACCGAGGCCATGGTGCGACCTGCGGCCGCGGCGCTGCTGGCGACGCTTGGGGCCCGCGCCGCCGACGCGCTCCGTCCCACGCGCCGTGCGCAACTCGTGGCCGCCGGCGTCGCCCGCGTGCGCCGCGTCCTCGACGAGGAGCCACTCACGCACCGGACCCTGGCGGAGATGGCCGAGATGGCGCGGCTCGGGCGCTTCACCTTCGCTCACGCCTTCTCGAAGGCGTATGGCATCGCCCCGCACGCGTACGCGCTGCAGCGTCGCGTGAGTGCCGTGCGGGAGTTGCTGGTGACCGGGGAACAGGTCTCGCGCGCCGCCCACCATGTGGGGTTCGCCGACCAGAGTCACCTCACGCGGCGGTTCCTCTCGGTGGTGGGGGTCACGCCGGGCGAGTTCCGGCGCGCGTGGCAGGTGCGTTCGCCGTCCACCTGAGCGCGGCGCGCCCGCGACTCGCGGGCGCCGCGATCTATCGGCACGGCGAGGGCATCCGCCACCCCGTCCCCGCAGCGCGGATCTCGCCGAACGCCCGCTCCACGATCGGTGTCTCGTACAGGTACGAGAAACTCCGCCGCCCGGCGGCGTAAGCCGGGCCGAGCGCTGCACCGAGGTCGGCGAGCGACACGCGCTCGCGCAGTGAATCGAGGGTGATCGTGGGGGTCATGGCCGCCTGCACGCGCGTGAGGGTGCCGCAGAGCAGCGTCGTGAGGCGCGCCACGTAGTGCCAGTCGCGCTGCACGGGACCGTGGCCCGGCAGGACGATCGTCGCGGGAAGCGCGCGGAGCGTGGCCAGCGTGGTGGCCCACTCGGTGGGAAACGACTCGAAGGCGTACGGAACGGGCGCCACCACGAGGTCGCCGGTGGCCACGATGCGCTCGCGCGGGAGCCAGACCACCACGTCGCCGGTCGTGTTGCCGCGCCCGAGCCAGCGTGCCACGATGGTGCGTTCGCCGCGGTGGAACACGAGGCTGTCGGTGAAGGTCAGGGTCGGCGGGATCATCTCGAGCCCCCGGGCCGCCACCAGGAAGTAGTTCAGCGCGCGCAGGCTGCCCTCGGTGCGGGCGCGCTGGTCCGGCGTCAGCCGCTCTCCCGCCGCCGTCGTGCCGCTTCGCAGCACGCCCTCGAGTCGTCGCACTTCGGCCGGGTAGATCGAGTCGAGGTTGGGGCGCAGCGACGGGATGTCTTCCGTGATCACCATCTCGCGCGTGGCCACGTGCGCCACGAACTCCACCCCCGGCCACGCCGCCCGGTACGCCATGTTGCCGTAGTGGTGGTCGCTGTGATAGTGCGTGGTGATGACAAACCGCACGGGCTTGGGCGTCAGGCGGCGGATCTCGGTGATCACGCGTCGCGCCGACGCGGGGGTGATGTTCGCGTCGACCACGATCACGTCACGGTCGTTCACGATCACCAGGGTGTTGGGGTCGGCCGGGTCGGTGGCGGGGGGGCTGCGGATCATCGCGTAGACGCCTGGCGCCAGTCGCTCGACGCGGAGCGGCGCCGGCTGCGCCATCGCCGACGTGACGGGCGCGGCGCAGGCAAGCAGCGCGCGCAGGGCACGCATGGCGCGACGGCACGCCGTCATGCGCCTCCCGGCGCGGAGCGCGTGCCCACGAGGCGGGCGTTCGGGCGGAACACGACGCGCGGCACTGCCGCGCTCCACCGTCGCACGTCCACCATGCGTACCCTCGCTCCTCTCG
>JANLSF010000222.1:0-1619 GCA_031362285.1 Gemmatimonadota bacterium
GGTGCCGGTCGAGGTGAACGACTTCCCCGGCTTCGTGGCCAACCGGATCCTGATGCCGATGATCAACGAGGCGATCTACTGCGTCATGGAAGGGGTCGCCACGCCGGAGGCCGTCGACACCGTGATGAAGCTCGGCATGAACCACCCGATGGGCCCGCTCGCCCTCGCCGACTTCATCGGGCTCGACACCTGCCATGACGCAGTAGATCGCCTCGTTGATCATCGGCATCAGGATCCGGTTGGCCACGAAGCCGGGGAAGTCGTTCACCTCGACCGGCACCTTGCCCACCGCCTTGGCCAACGCGAGCGTGCGGGCCGTGGTCTCGTCGCTCGTCGCGATGCCGCGAATGACCTCGACCAGCTGCATGAGCGGCACCGGATTCATGAAGTGCATGCCGATCACCTGCGCCGGGCGCCTGGTGCGCGCCGCGATCTCCGTGATCGCGATCGAACTCGTGTTCGACGCGAGGATCGCCCCAGCGGGCGCGACCGCGTCCAGCTCGGCGAAGATCTTGAACTTGAGGTCGACCCGCTCGGTGGCCGCCTCGATGATCAGCGTCGCCCCGGAGGCGGCGCCCACTTCGGTCGCCGTCAGCAGGTGACCGAGCGCCGCGTCCCGCGCCGCGGCGTCGAGCAACCCCTTCTTCACCTGGCGCTCCATGTTGGCCGCGATCGTCGCCTTCCCCTTCTCGAGGGCCGCACCCGAGACGTCGATCATCACCACCGGGAAGCCGTGCTGGGCGAAGACATGCGCGATCCCGTTCCCCATCTGGCCGGCACCGATCACCGCGATACGATCACTCATCCGTCCATCTCCCTGCGGCCGATTGGCCGCGCGAGCAGGGCGCGCCCCGCGGGGCGCACCAGCAGGGCCGCCATCGCGGCCATCATGCCAAGGGCGGCAAAGGCGCCGCCCTCGGGTCCCCACGCACCACCCGTGGCCCACGCGGGCCCCGCATCCACCACCCGGTAGCCCGGTGTCGAGAACGGCAGGCCACTCACCGGCGTGTGCAGCACCAGCGCCATCACGGCGTTCCAGGCGAGGTGCGCCGCTCCCGTCGCCCAGAGGCTCTCGGTCACCACGCGCACCACGCCAAGCCAGACGCCGGCCAGCGCGACGAGTGCCAGCGACTGCGCGCCGGCCCCCGGGTTCGTCAGGTGCAGCAACGCGAACGCGAGGCTCGTCACACCGACCGCCACCTGCCAGCCGAACCGCTCGCGCACGACGGCGAAGCCGTAGCCGCGGAACAGCAGCTCCTCGGAGCACGCGGCCGGCAACAGCACGAGCATCGCGGCGCTGATCGCCGACCCCCACCCGCCCACGTCGGTGGGCTCGATCACCAGCCAGCCGATCGCGAGCAGCAGCGCCGACGGCACGAGGATCGAGGCGGCACCGAGCGCCGTGCCCCCCAGGATCCCGCGCCGGGAGGTCGCGGCCGCGTCGAGGCCGAGGCGCGCCCACGTCATCTCGCCGTCGGCCGAGCGCCGCACGAGCACGTGCGCGGCCACGAGCGCGAACAGGGTGATCCACGGGAAGGCGATCAGCCGGACGCCGAACGCCGTGCGCAGCACCCACGCCGCCAGGGGGTACGCGATCAGCGATCCCGCCAGCGACGCCG
>JANLSF010000228.1:0-6557 GCA_031362285.1 Gemmatimonadota bacterium
TGTAAGCACGGGGCGTGCCAACTTCGCTCTTTTCGCCTATCACTGTGTGACATCACGAGTTACTGCGTGTACGTTCATCCAGCTTGTGAAGCGGAGTCGCGCGACTGTCTCAAGACTCCCGTGAGACTGAGACTGCGCGGAGAACGCTCGACGCCCCTCGCGCATGACCGACCGCGGGTCCTTGCGCGAGGGCCGAGCCGACCGCAGCTTCCCCCTCCCCGCAAGTCACACTGGGCGACGATGCCGTGCGTGCGACACGAAGTTGAACGCTCGGCAGGAGGCTCCCCCATGCGGAACCGCGATCGCATCGAACGGCACGCTGTCGGACTTGGCGAGACGCCTCCGCGGGCGCAGCAGGCCGGCCACGTACCGACCAGGTGGCGCAGCCACGCCATGAACGAGTGCTTGCGCTTCGTCACCGCCGTGGCGAGAATGCCGAGGCAACCCGTCTACGTCCACGGGGAGTCCGGAGTCGGCAAGACCGCCATCGCGCGCGAGTTGCATCGCCTCAGGCGCGGAGCCGGCACGCCATTCGTCGCCATCCTCCTGAGTGGCTTGCGCGAGGAAGTCGCGGCTAGCGAGCTCTTCGGCTCGGAACGCGGAGCCTTCACGGACGCGATCAGGCGCGACGGTCTCCTGCGCACGGCCAATCTCGGCACGGCGTTTCTCGATGAGATCGCCAAGTCACCGTTGGGCGTGCAGGCCGACTTGCTGCACGTGCTCGACGACCGCTCCATCCTGTCCGTCGGCGGCTGCAAGCGGATCGTGCTCGACCTCGACCTCACCGCGGCCAGCAGTGGCGATCCCAAGGATGCGGTTTCCCGTGGCGCCTTGCTGCCCGACTTGCTCGCGCGCTTCGTGGGCTTCACGCTGCACGTGCCGGCACTTCGTGATCGCCGAGAGGACCTGCCTGCGTTGATTCTGGATGCGGCGTGGCGAACGTCGGACGACCTCGGCCGGGCCGAGCCACCGAGCTTCACCGACGCCCTCATGGCCGCACTGATCGCCGCGCCGTGGCCCGAGAACTTCCGGGGGCTGCTGGCGGCCCTGAAGTGGATCGTGGCGCAGGCCGGCGACGCCGCGGTTGTCGGAGAGGAGGCGCTGTGCGAACGTGTGCGATCATGCATGGGTACTGCGCGGCGAGCCAATGAGTCGCCACCAGACGACGCCGTGTTGCGCGCAGTCGCGAACAGCAACGGCAATCAGTCGGCCGCCGCTCGCGAGCTGATGGTCAACCGGTCAACGATCACTCGGCGCATCAAACGGCTCAAGCGAGACGACTCGGCGGCGTAGTCGCCTCACTGGTGCAGCCGCAGTTGGCGCCTGCGGCAGCACCAGCGCTTCGTTGAACTTCCGAAGCGTGAAGCGCGGTTCAACCGATTGCCGTTCCGCGACTTCCGGCGCCCGGCCTCGTTGGCACGACTGTTGCCTTCTCATGGGAGCGTGACCGCCTCTCTTGCCGAAATCGAACTCCCCGACGGGGTCTCGCGTGAGTACCTCGTGCACCACCGGGTATGTCCGCTCGAGGTGGACGCGGCGGGGCTGCTTCACATCATGGCCACCCCCGATGCGCGGCGCGCGGCGCTCGCAGAGCTCGGCTTCGCCTTCGGGCGCGCCTACGTCGAAATTCCGGCGACCTCGGATGTCGTGGAGCGTGCCATTGAGCGAATCGCCACCATGCGCGAACGGTCTGTCGAGCTCGCGGCCGATGTCGGCGCGCCAGATGATTTTGCCGCCGACGTGCGCGACCTCGCCAACCAGCCACCCGTCATCCGCTTCGTCAACCTCCTCGTGCGCGAGGCCGTTGACGCACACGCCAGCGACATTCACCTGGAGGCCTCCCGATCGGGGCTGACCGTCCGCTTCCGCTTGGACGGCGTGCTGGCCGATGCGTTGGAGCCGCCCGCCGAACACCATCACGCCATCGTGTCGCGCATCAAGCTGCTGGCCGAGCTGGATATCGCCGAGCGCCGACGGCCGCAAGACGGTCGCATCCGCGTGCGGCTGCCTGCGGGCGAGCTCGACCTGCGCGTGTCCACGGTCCCCACCGTTCACGGCGAAAGCGTGGTCCTCCGCCTCCTCGACCGCGGCGGGCGGCCAGTCTCGCTCGATGAACTCGGCGTGCCCGCCGCCCTGCTGGCGCCCCTGCACGCCATCTGCACGCGCCCGCACGGCATGATGCTGGTAGCGGGACCGACCGGCTCCGGCAAGAGCACGACCCTGTACGCGGCCTTGCAGGCGCGCGACCGCACGGCCGAGAAGATCGTGACCGTCGAGGATCCCGTGGAGTTTCACCTGCCGGGCATCACGCAAGTGCCGGTGCATCGACAGATCGGCGTGACGTTTGCGAACGTGTTGCGTTCGTTGTTGCGCCAGGACCCCGATGTGCTGCTGATCGGCGAGATGCGCGACAGCGAGACCGCCGACATCGCCGTGCAAGCGGCCATGACCGGGCATTTCGTGCTGTCCACGCTGCACACGCAGGATGCCCTGGGCAGCATCACGCGCCTCCTGGACCTTGGCGTGCCCGCGTACATGATCGCGGCCACGGTCGAAGCCGTCGTCGGGCAACGGCTCGTGCGCCGCGTATGCGACGCCTGCCGCATCAGCTACACGCCGTCGGCATCGCTCTGCGCGGCGGCGGCCGGCCGGCCGGTTGCGTCCGTTGAGCTGTCGCACGGGCTCGGCTGCCCCGCGTGTCGCGGAACGGGCTTCAAGGGACGCGTGGGGGTGTTCGAGGTGTTGCCCTTCACCGAAGAACTGAAGGACGCCATTGTCCACGGCGCCTCACGTCGGGAGTTGGGCGACCTTGCCAGAAGCAACGGCGTGCGCACGATGCGCGAGGAGGCGTGGGACAAGGTGCTCGCTGGCGTGACCACGATCGAGGAGGTGCATCGTGTCCTTGCGTAGTGCGCGTGCGCGACGGCGTGGCTTCACCCTGATCGAGCTGCTCGTGGTGATCGCGATCATCGCCACACTCGCCGGCCTCGTGGCGCCATCGCTGTTCCGCAATGTTGGTGACGCCAAGGTGGCGACGGCCCGCTCGCAAGTGGAGTTGCTCGCCGTGGCGCTAGGCGCCTATCGATTGGACAACGATCGCTTTCCAGCCAGCGACCAAGGGCTCGACGCACTCCGCAACCTTCCGTCCGCTGGCGACCTCCCCCGAAACTGGCGCGGCCCCTACCTCACGCGTGTCGTGCCGATGGATCCGTGGGGTCGACCGTACCGGTACCTCTCGCCTGGCCGCGCAAACCCCTCGTCGTATGACCTGTACTCCCTGGGACGCGACGGGCGTGAGGGAGGCGAAGGTGAGGATGCCGACGTCACGTCGTGGGGTGGCAAGGTGACGGGGCCATGACCACCAACGCGGCCACCCGGTACCGGTATCAGGCATTGCGACCAGACGGCTCTCGCGTCACGGGCTCGCTAGCCGCCGAGTCGGAGCCGGCGGCGCGAGCCGGGCTGACTGGCATGGGGTTGTGGGTCACCCATGTCGAGTCGCAGAGCACACTCGGTGCGCCCTGGCGGGGTGCATCATCCGCTGACATCGCCCTGTTTTTCGAGCTGCTCGCCGGACTGCTCGAGTCCGGGCTCACGCTTCCGCGCTCCCTCTCGGCGCTGGCCGAGTTTGCCCCGGCCCGCACGCAACCGCTCGCACTGGAAGCGGCCAGCGCCATCCGAGAGGGGCGCTCGTTCGGAGCCGCCATACACGGCGCGCGCGTAATGGCGCCCGAAGTCAGCTCGCTCATCCGTGCCGGTGAAGCGAGTGGTGCGCTGGCCGTGAGCGTGCGCGGCGCGGCGACGCTCCTCATCGAACGCACCGCCCGACGACGTGCCCTGCAAGGCGCTCTCGCCTACCCCGCCCTCCTGCTCGCCTCGAGCTCGGCGGCTGTGGTGGTGATGGTCGGCATGGTCCTGCCTCGCTTTACCGCCATGCTGGGTGAACTGGGGCAAGAGTTGCCCCCAGTGACCCGATTCGTGGTTGGAGCATCGGCGGCCTTTCGGGCGCTTGCGCTCCCGGTCGTGGCGCTCGGGGCCGTGGTCGTTGTGGTCCTTGCGCGCATGCTCGGTACTGCCGACGGACGGCGTCGAATCCACTCGGTGCTCTTGCGGGTGCCATTCGTTGGTCCGCTACGTGCGGCCAGCGCATCGTCACGACTCACTAGCACGCTCGGCGCGCTGCTCGCGCAGGGACTGCCCATGCGGCCCGCCTTGACGCTCGCGGTGACCGGGAGCGGGGATGCCGCCGTCATGGTCGCTGCGGAAGCGGCCATTGCCGCGGTCGTCCGCGGCGAGCGGCCGTCGCGCGCGCTGGCCCACGCCGGCGCAGTTTCGCGTCGTGCGGCCCACCTTTTGGCGGCTGGCGAGGAGTCGGGCCGGCTGGCCGAACTCGCGCAGCGCGCCGGTCGCCTCGACGCCGAATGGGTGGACCGTCGACTGGCGCTCATGCTTCGGATTGTGGAACCTGCGCTCATCCTCGGATTCGCGGGCGTGGTGGGGCTGATCGCCGCGGCGATGCTGCAAGCGGTCTACGCCATCCGGCCGACGTCATGAACTGCCGGGGGTTCACCTTGCTCGAAATGATCCTGGTGCTGGTCATCCTCGGGATCGCGAGCGTGTTCGCGGTTCCGGCGATCATGCGCCCGCGGCCTGTGGGTGCCGGCGCCCGGCTGACGCAGCTCCGCGGGGCTGCCATTCGCGCTGGCCGTGCTGGCCGTGCGCAGGACACGCTCGCGCGTGCATTCCCGGTGTATGCGACGCCCGACGGCCTCGTGATGGCGGACTCGGAGGCGTGGACTACAACCCGTGCTCGCGTGCGTGCACCATGACCGCTGCTCGCCGAGGCACCGCCCTGCTTGAGAGCCTCATCGCCCTGCTCGTCGTGGGGTTGGCCGGGACGAGCCTGCTCGCGCTCGCGTCGGCCTGCCTCGACCGCACCCGACGTGCCGACGACGCCGACCGGGTGTCGGCGGCGGCAAGCGCGCTGCTGGACGCCGCCTCCCTCTGGTCGCGGGACGAGCTGGAGCAGCGTCTCGGCCAGCGCAGGCAGGGGCCCTTCATGCTCGACGTGCAGGAGCGCACGCCACGCCTCTTCGAGGTTGTCATCTCGTATTCGGCAGGTGCCCACGTCTTGCTCACCACTCGCCTTCATCGGCCCTCGTATGTCACCCGTCGGAGTTAGTCGCGCCTGGCGGCGTGCGCGTCGCGGACTCACCCTCCTTGAGCTGTTGCTCTCTCTGATGGTGAGCGCCCTCGTGCTCACGGCCGCGAGCGGTATTGCCGCGTCCCTTGCCGACGCGCACGCCGTGGTCGAACGCTCGATGTCACGCTCCCTGTCCGATCTTGGCGGAGAGCGGCTACTGCGCCAGCTGGTTGGTGCGCTCGACATCCAGGGCGGACCACGGATGTTCTACGCCGGCCCCGGCGACACGCTGCGCTTCCACGGCTGGTGTCCCACGGCTCGAGGCTGGCTCGATCGCTGTCGCGTGACCGTCGCGGCGCAGGACTCGCTCGTCGTCACGTACGGTCGCCTGCGCATGCGGGCGGGGGTGTCGACACGCGCGGTGGCGCTGCTTTTCCTGCGGGCACCAAATGACGGCGGGCAGTGGACTGAGGCGTGGCGGGATTCGCTTCAGCTGCCCTATGCGATCGGCGTCGTGCGGCATGGGGTGGCCGCACGCGACACGATGATCCTCCGCATCGGGGTGCGCGGATGAGGCGTCAGCTCCTGATCGCAGCGCGCCGGAGCCAACGGCCGGGATTCGCGCTGTTGCCGGTGCTCGCCATCATGGCCGGCGGCGCCGCTCTTGCCCTGGTCTTGACTGGCGCTGCGCGCGACGCGGCCGGGAGTTCCGAGAATCGTATCGCCCTGCGCCGAGGGGCCTGGCGGGCCGAAGGATGCCTTCAGGCGCTCGTGGCCGCGGCGAGCGAGGCCATCGATCAAGGCGAGCCCGCGGCATCCAACGCGTGGCGCGCGCTCGACTCGACGTTGCTCGCTCAGCCGGTCGCTGAGTGCATGGTCCGCGTCGAAGCGCTTGGCACGGGGCTCTCGATCAACCTTGCCTCGCACGACCAGCTGGTCGCGCTCCTGACGTTCGCCGCCATTCCGCCTGTGCAGGCCGACTCCATGGCCGACGCCCTCATCGATTGGCGTGACACGAACGAGGTGGCGCTCCCGGCTGGCGCCGAACGCGAGTGGTACAAGGCGCAGGGGCGACCGGGCCCGCGCAATGCCCCGCTGAACGCGAGCGACGAGCTCTCCCTGGTCCGCGGCTTCGACGACGCGCGGGTGCCGCTCACCATGATGACCACGGAGAACGGCCGCCTGTTCGTGCCACGGGCGCCCGACATCGTGCTCGCGGCCGCACTCGGCATCCCCCTATCGGCGGTGGCCGACGCCCGCCGCCAGAGCGGCGGAGCGCCGAAGCTGAGCGTGTTGCGAGCCATGCAACCGCGGCAGCATGGTGGACCGCCCATGGGTGCGGCTGGCGTGGAGCTTTCCGAGGACCCGGACGGCTGGATCGTGGAGTGCAGCGCTGCGGTTGGCCTCCCTCCGG
>JANLSF010000259.1:0-6491 GCA_031362285.1 Gemmatimonadota bacterium
GTATCGCCTGTACGGTGCCCAGCAGGACAACTCGACGCTGATTGTGCCGTCGAATTCGTTGGGGAGCGGGCAAGCCGAGGAATGGCGCACGGGGCCGGGCTGCGAGACGGGCCCGATCATGCCGCATCCGGTCAACCGCGACACCGTCTACGGGTCGTGCAAGGGGCAGTTCTCGCGGCTCAACCTCCGCACGGGGCAGGAGAAGCAGTACTGGATCGGCGCGCAGTCGCTGTACGGGAACGCGGGGAAGGACCTGACCTACCGGTTCCAGCGCGTGAGCCCGTTCGAGGTGAGCCCGCACGACCCGCGCACGATCTACTACGGTTCGCAGTACGTGCACCGTTCGCGCGATGAGGGCGCGACATGGGAACGGATCTCGCCGGACCTCACCTGGAACCCGCCGGAGCGCCAGCAGGACCCGTCCGGCGTCCCGATCACCCTCGACGGAACGGGCGAGGAGATGTACTCGACGCTCTACGCCATCCGCGAGAGCGTGCGCGAGCCGAACGTGCTCTGGGCCGGCGCCAACGACGGCCCCTTTCACGTGACGCGCGACGGCGGTCGCACGTGGACCGACATCACGCCGAAGACGCTCGCGCCCGGCGGTCGCGTGCAGAACATCGAGCCGTCCCCGCACCGGAAGGGGTCGGCGTACTTCACCGTGCTCCGCTACCTCCTCGGCGACTTCAAGCCCTACATCTACCGCACCGACGACTACGGGGCGCACTGGACGCTGCTGACCGATGGCGCGAACGGCATCCCGGCCGACCACCCCACGCGCGTCGTGCGCGAGGACCCCGAACGCGAAGGGCTGCTCTACGCCGGCACGGAGTTCGGGGCCTTCCTGAGCGTGGACAACGGCGCGCACTGGCAGCCGCTGCAGCTCAACCTGCCGGCCACGCCCATCACCGACGCCAAGGTCGTGCAGGGCGACCTCGCCATCAGCACGCAGGGGCGGGGGTTCTGGATCCTCGACAACCTCTCGGTGCTGCGCCAGCAGGCCGACGCGATCGCCGGCAAGGCCGCGCACCTGTACCGGCCACGCGTCGCCACGCGCGTGCGCTACTCCACCCGGACCGGCGGCGCCGACAGCCAGGGCGAAGCGGGACCCGAGGCTCCGGCCGACCCGCAGTACCCCGCCGCGGGAGCGCAGCTCGACTATGTGCTCGGCGCCGGCGGACCGGTGGAGCTCACGGTGGCCGATGCGCGAGGCACGATCGTCCGTCGCTTCTCGAGCGAGGTGCTCGGCGAGCGCGTGGTGGAGCCCGACGAGCCCTCGATGCGCGGCCCGAAGATGACCATCGTCGGCACGCCGAAGCTGCCGAACAAGGCGGGACACAACCGGTTCACCTGGGACCTCACGCTGAGCGGCCCGTGGACGGCGGACTCCCTCCGCAGCGGCCGCAACGGCCCGGCGGTGAATCCGGGTCGCTATACGGTGACGCTTACGGCCGGCGGGGTGACGGCGTCGCAGCCCCTCGACGTGCGGGCCGATCCACGCCTCGCCGCGGACGGCGTCACCCCGGCGGTGCTGGCCGACCAGCTGGCGCACAACCTGCGGGTGCGCGACCTCGTGAGCGAGGTGAACGCGCTCGCGGCCAACGTCGAGCGCGACCTCAAGCGACTCGCCAGCGACGGATCGGCGGCGGGCGAGGCGCGGAAGCGCGAGTTGTCGGCCCTCAAGGCGCAGCTGGTCACCCCGAGCATCCGGTACAGCAAGCCGGAGCTGCAGGCGCACATCCAGTACCTCTACTCGCTCAGCCTGCAGGCCGAGCAGCAGGTCAGCGCGGACGCGAAGGAGCGGTTCCGGGATCTGCGCACGGCGCTCGACCGGATCAAGAAGAAGCCGATCGCCTGACTACGGCCGCAGGTGCCTGGCGAAGAACGCCCACACGAGCGTCCACGAGTCCACCTGCGCGGGGGAGTCGAGGCGCTCGAGGGTCGTGGCGTCCACGCGCTGCGCGAACGTGTGCCCGCTGCTGTCCGGGCCGATGGCCGGATCCACGTAGATCTTCGTCTCGGCGAGTTCCGGCTTGCGCGCGCGCAGTGCATCGACCATCTGCCGGTCCTCGACGAAATCCACGTCGAGGTCGTTCGTGGCCACGTGCACGAGGAACGGGATCGCCAGCGAGTCCACGTGATAGAGCGGTGAGCGCTTGATGTATTCCGCCTGTCGCTCGAACGGGAGCCCGCCGATGCCGGACTGCGTGGCGAACAGCCGCTGGTACTGCGGGCCCTTGTAGGACAGGCGGAACACGAGGTTGGTCACGGGCACCATCGCCACCGCCGCCTTCGTGGGCGGCGCCGACCGGAACGAGATGAGCGACGTGATGTAGCCGCCGTGGCTCCATCCCATCATGCCGATGCGCGCGGGGTCCACGTACGGGAGCGATGCGAGGTACGTCACGGCCGTCCGGACGTCGTCCACCTCCTTTCCACCGTAGTCCACCGCGTTGTAGTGGACCGCCCCGTGCCCGGTGCTGCCGCGATAGTCGGGCGCCACGATCACGTACCCGCGCTCCACCGCCTCCCTGATGAACGGCCACATCATCTCGTCCCAGTCGCCGTGCACGCCGCCGTGCACCCAGACCATCGCGGCATGGGCACGCGCGCCCCGCGGTGAGAGGGGCGCAAACAGGTACGCCGGAATCTGCATTCCGTCGGCGCTGCTCGCGTAGGTCACCTTGGCGAACGTGAGCACCCCGCGCGCGCGGACCTCGAAGATCGAGTCGGTCCTCGCCTTGCGCACCAGCTGCCGCGCGAAGTCGGCCTGTGGATGGTCGGCGGGACGGTCGCTCACGTAGAGCTTGGCGACCCGCGCCATGTCGCGCACCACCGGCGTCGGCGTGCCGCCCGGCGGCGTGCCACCGGCTGTCGTGCAGGCCACGGTGAACAGCAGGGCGATCGACAGGCGGCGCATGGCTGCGTGGGCAAGGAGGGATGACGCGCGTCCAATCTCTCGCATGCGCGCGCATCGCGGCTAGGGGCCGGACGCCGGCCGGAGCCTCACGGGTCGGGGCGATCGGCCGCCATCTCGACCATCGTGGTCGTGAACCCGTGGCGTGCGAAGAGGCGCAAGGCCGCCGCGTTCGCCGCGGCCACGACGATGTACAATCGCGAGGCGCCGAGCTCGGCGGCCGCGTCCCACGCGGCCGCCATGATCGCGCGTCCGAGGCCGGTCGCGCGATGCGACGGCTCCACATAGAGGTCGTGGAGCCAGACGGATTCGTCGCGCGCATCGAGCAGGCTCGCCGGCTCGCGTCGAACGAAGGCGTAGCCGACCACGAGATCGTCCACGCACGCCACGAGCACCCGGGCCTCGTCGGACACGATCTGCTCGCGGAAGAAGGCCGCGTGAGCCGGTCGCGGTGGCTCCGGGAAACGGAATCGCCGCGGATCGAGGGCAACGTGCTGGTCCCCGAGTGCCGTCACGAGCCGGGCCACGGCATCCAGGTCGTCCTGCGTCGCACGTCGAACGGTCATGCCCGAAGTTAGGCGCACGGGCGGCCCCGCGTTCCCGTGCCGCTGGCGGCGGAGAACGCCTCGCTCCACCTTGGCCCATGCCTCCTGCCGCACGCGACCGTTCCGAGACGCTGTCCGCGAGCTGGCGCGTCGTCGCCCTCCTCAGTCTCGTCAGCTGCGTCGCCTACCTCGTGCGCGCCGACGTGGCGGTGGCGCAGGAGCGGATGGTCCCCGCCCTGGGTCTCACGATGGCCGGAATGGGGGCAATCACCGCCTGGGGATTCCAGCTCTCGTACGCCCTCTTCCAGGTGCCCGCCGGCATGTTCGGCGAGCGGTTCGGCGCCCGGATGGCGCTGGCACTCGCGCTGCTGGGATGCAGCGCCGCGTCGTTCGCCACGGGGCTCATGCCCACCGACGCGTCCCTCGCACTTGGCACGCTCATCGGCACCCGCGTCCTGCTCGGCATCGCGCAAGCGGCGGTCTTTCCCGTGGCGGCCATGGCCGTGATGACGTACGTCCCGCGCGACGACCGGGTACGCGCCACCGCGATCTACATCGCCACGTCGGCCCTCGGGGCCGCCGTGGCCCCGCTCCTCATGGCGCCCGTGATGGAGCGCTTCGGGTGGCGCGCCGTGTTCATCCTGAGCGGCGCGATCGGCGCCGGCACGGCACTCGCGTGGACGTGGCTGATGCCGCCGGGCAAGCCGCACCCGGAGCTCGGCAACACGCCGGTGAGCCCGGGTGCCCGCCGGGAACTCGCCCGCCTGGTGGGCGATCCACGACTCCGCCGGCTCTCCCTGGCGTACTTGCTGCATTCCGCGGTCTGGTTCGTCTTCGTCTTCTGGTTCTTCCGCTACCTCACGGAGGGACGCGGCTTCAGCATCCTTGCCAGCGGCGTCTGGGCCAGCGTGCCGAGCATCACGAGCTTCGTGCTCGCCCCCCTCGTCGGCGTGGCGGCGGATCGGCTGGGACGGCGGATCGGAGCGGCGTCCGCCCGGCGACGCGTCGCCATGGCGTGCCTGTTCTCCGCCGCCGCGTTCGTGGCGATCGGCGCCACGCTGCCGAGCGCGATCCTGGCCATCGTGGCGTTGAGCTTGTCGTCGGCGTCGGTCAACAGCGCCGAGGCGCCGTTCTTCATGACGGCAACGGCGATCGGGTCGGAGAATCCGGGGGCGGCGGCCGGATTGCTCAACCTCATGGGAAACCTGGGCGGCGTGCTCTCGATCTGGCTCGTGCCGCGGATGTCCGCTGCGTGGGGCTGGAACGGGACGCTCACCTTCTGGTCGGCGGTGTGCGTGGTGGCCGCGTTGCTCTGGCTCACCGTGCGGGTGGAGGATCCCGCGTCCGAGGCCGCGTGAGGCAGGCGCGGACCCGGCCGACCCTCGTGGGGCGTCCGGCTAGGCGGGGAGCTCGCCGGCGACGCGGTCGAGGGCACGTCGCAGGCGGCGCACGAGCTCGTCGAGTTCCGCGTCGGTGATCACGAACGGCGGCGCGAGGCACACCAGGTCTCCGGTCACGCCGTCGGCGCATCCGACGTTGGGCCAGAGGACGAGTCCGGCGTCGAGCGCCGCGTCGTTGACACGCTCGGCGACGCGCGAGGCGCGCGCGAACGGCGTCCGGGACTCCTTGCGGGCCACCAGTTCGATGCCGGCGAGCAGCCCGCGTCCGCGCACGTCGCCCACCAGCGGGTGCGCGCGCAGCGGGGCGAGCTTGGCATGCAGCGCCGTCCCCATCGCGCGGCATCGGGCCAGCAGGCCGTGTTCGCGGATGTACCGCACCGTGGCGATGCCGGCGGCGCACATCACGGGCGTGTGCGTGTACGTCTGCGCGTGGAGGACGCTGCCGGCCGACGCGGCGATCGGGGCGAGCACGCGCTCGCTGGTGACCACCGCACTGAGCGGCGCGTAGCCCCCGGAGATTCCCTTCCCCATGGTCATGATGTCCGGCACGGCGCCGTACGGTTCCACCGCGGTCCAGCTGCCCGTCCGCCCCGCGCCGACCAGCACCTCGTCGGCGATCCAGAGGATGTCGTGCCGGGTGCACAGGTCGCGGATGGTGCGCCAGTAGCCGTCGCGCGGCACCGAGGCCCCGGTGGAGGAGCCCCCCACCGTTTCGCCGATGAAGGCCGCGATGGAGCCGGCCCCTTCGCGCGCGATGATCGACTCGAGCAGCGCGCCGGTGCATCGGGGGCAATCCGCGGCGCCGGCGCAGTCACACCGATAGGCGTACGGCGCCGCCATCTGCACGACCGGGAGCATCCAGTCACCGAACATCGCGCGATAGACCGGCCGCGAGCCCGCCGACAGCGAGAGCATCGTGTGGCCGTGGTACGCCGGCGCGAGCGCGATGATCTTGTGCTTGGTCGCCTGGCCGCGCGCCACCCAGTGCTGGCGCGCGAGCTTGAGGGCCGCCTCGGTGGCATCGGTGCCGCTCGTGAGGAAGAGGAACTTGTCGAGATCGCCAACCGACAGTGCCGCCATCTCGGCGGCCAGGGTCTCGACCGCCTCGGTGGTGAAGCTCAGCCCGCTCACGTAGGCCACGCGGCTGAGTTGCGCGGTCATGGCGTCGACGACCTCCCGGACGCCGTGCCCGAGGCTGGCCACGTAGGCGCCACCCGACCCGTCGAGGTAGTCCTTGCCCGTGTCGTCGAAGAGGTAGACGCCCGCGCCATGCGTGATGAGCGGGAAGTCGCGGTCGAGCTTGCGGTAGAGGACCGCTGAGTGCGGATAGCGGTGCGGCATGCCCAAGGCTAGCGCCCGCGTGCGCCCGGGTCCATTGGCCGGCACTGGCGCAGCACGCGCCCCACCACGGTCTCGAGGGCGGGCGTTGCCTTGCCAACGCGCCGGAGCGCCGCGCAAGTTGCGATGCGTCGACGGCCCGTCGCCGTGACGGTCCCACGCGTCGACTGACCAGCGCGATGGCCGGCCTGTGCACGCGACCCTTCGCCGTCGCACCCCTCTCGCTCCCTTCGCCTCGACATGCAGCGCTACCGACAGCTCTTCCGGAACAACGACGCCTGGGCGAAGGCC
>JANLSF010000313.1:0-6707 GCA_031362285.1 Gemmatimonadota bacterium
CACAAAGGCATCGAAGGAGTTAGCCCACAGGCGAGCAAGCGCCCTCGACCCACACCAACGCGCCCCAGTGGGCGGTACAAGACTCGAACTTGTGACCTCCACGATGTCAACGTGGCGCTCTAACCAACTGAGCTAACCGCCCTGAGAACCGCACCGAAACACCGGCTGAGAGGGCCTTACCTCGAACCGAACCCATCACAGGCCCCCCTCCACCCGAGCAAGAGCGGGAAACGGGACTCGAACCCGCGACCCCAACCTTGGCAAGGTTGTGCTCTACCAACTGAGCTATTCCCGCATCGGGGCACCGGCCCCGGACGTGACCCTTCCGCCTTCCGGGGCCCGGCAACCCGCCGTTCCGGGCTGCCATGGAGACGAGGGGAATCGAACCCCTGACCTCTTGAATGCCATTCAAGCGCTCTCCCAACTGAGCTACGCCCCCGGCACTGCGCCCGGCCACTCGCCACCCTGCAAAATCGGCGCGTTTCCGGGAACTCGGCAACCTATCCGAGCGTATGGAGAGTGTCAACCAATGCGGCTGGCGGACGGGCGGAAAATCGGTATCTTCCTTGGCTGTATTGCAACCGCTCGCTGTTCGCCGTCGTACTTGAGCGCGTAGCACGCAGGGCTGCTGTTCGTCGTCACCGCTGTCATGCCAAACGGAAGCCGGGAGTCGGCGCGCCACGTGGAGCGCCCATCCCGCCTCCGTCCTTCGAAGAGCCTTCGGGCTCGACCTATAGATCCTAACATGGCCACCGAACCCAAGCGTCGTCGTCGTCGGGCCGCTCCCGCGGAAATTGCCCCGAACGAGCCCGAGCGCGACATCCTCGACCAGTACCTCTACGAGGTGTCCACCTATCCCCTGCTCAAGGGGACGGAGGAGCTGGAGCTCGCCCGTCGCATCCGCTCCGGCGATGACGATGCGCTGCAGGAACTGGTCAAGCGCAACCTGCGCTTCGTCATCTCCGTCGCCAAGAAGTACCAGAACCGCGGCCTCCCCCTCATCGACCTCATCGGCGAGGGCAACGTCGGCCTCCTCACCGCCGCGCGGAAGTTCGATCCCGACCAGGGCGTGAAGTTCATCTCGTACGCCGTGTGGTGGATTCGTCAGGCCATCCTCTCGTCGCTCGCGCGGCAGGGGCGCACGGTCCGCGTGCCGCTCAACCGCACCGCCGACCTCTCGCGCATCATCAAGGCGTCCGAGATCCTCCGCCAGAAGCTGCGCCGCGAGCCCCTCCCCGAGGAGCTCGCCCAGCTCACCGGCCTCTCGGTCGACGTCGTGCAGTCGCTCGCCGCGCTCAACACCGGCGACGTCCGCCTCGATGCCCCCATGGATCCCGAGGGCGATCGCTCGCTCATCGAGCGCTTCGTCGCCGACGAAATGCCCGACACCGAGGAGGAGGCCATGAACCGCTTCCTCACCGACGAGATCGAGTCGGCCCTCGGCACCCTCCCGCCGCGGGACGCCAAGGTCCTGCGCCTCTACTTCGGGCTCGAGGGCGGGCGCGAGCACACGCTCGAGGAAATCGGCACCATGCTCGGCGTCACCCGCGAGCGGGTCCGCCAGCTCCGCGATCGCGCCCTCAAGCGCCTCCGTGAAGGCGAAGTCGGACGCGCCCTCGGGTCGTTCGCCGCATAGCACACGCCGCCTCGCCTCCGCTTCACCACGGAGGCACGGAGGCACAGAGAACCGCGAGGTACAGCAAGGATTGTTTTTTTGGGGCCCGGTCGCCGCGTGTTGGCAACCGGGCCCCAAATGTTTCCAGCATCTTCTCGCACTCCTCCGTGCCTCTGTGCCTCCGTGGTGACCGCCCTTTCCGCCCCCCCTCACCGAAGCGTGACCCACCGCACGTTCCTCATCTTCCTCAACCCACCATATTACAAACGTGATGGCGGCCTCCCCCGCCCACTCCACCCCGGTCGCCGCCGCACGTGATCCAGCTGACGAACGTCCACAAGGCATTCGGCCCGAAACGGGTCCTCCAGGGCTTCTCACTCGAAGTGCAGGAGGGGGAGACGATGGTCATCATCGGCTACTCCGGCACCGGCAAGAGCGTCGCCATCAAGCACATCGTCGGGCTCCTCCATCCCGACGAGGGGTCCGTCATGGTCGACGGCCAGGAGGTCAACTCCCTCTCCCGCCGCGACTTGTACCGGCTGCGCGAGAAGATCGGCTACGTCTTCCAGTTCGCCGCCCTCTTCGACTCCCTCACGATCGGCGAAAACGTCGCCATGGGGCTCCGCAAGCAGGGGAAGCTCACCGAGGCGGAGATCGAGGTGCGCGTGCACGAGGTGCTCGACCTCGTCGACCTCCCCGACGCCTCGCACGAGATGCCGGCCCAACTCTCGGGCGGCATGCGGAAGCGCGTCGGCATCGCCCGCGCCGTCGCCCTCCGCCCCAAGTACCTCCTCTACGACGAGCCCACCACCGGCCTCGACCCCGTGACCAGTGCCGTCATCGACGAGTTGATGATCCGCATGCGGCAGTCGCTCGGCGTCACCGGCATCGTCATCACGCACGACATGCGGAGCGCCTACCGCGTCGGCAGTCGCATCGCGATGCTCTACGAGGGTCGCATCCGCCAGGTCGGCACCGTTGACGAGATCCAGCAGGCCACCGATCCGGTGGTGCGCCAGTTCATCGAAGGGCGCGCGCACCTCGCCGGCGAGGAGTCGCACGCCGCATGACCCACCCGCTCGCCCGCGAGGAGGTCTCCGCCGGGGGCATCGTGGTGCGGCGCGATGTCGACGCGCCGCGCGTGCTGCTCATCAAGGACTCCTACCGCAACTGGGGGTTCCCCAAGGGCCACCTCGAAGCGGGCGAGGGCGCGGGCGATGCGGCCGTACGCGAAGTCGCGGAGGAAACCGGGCTGGCCGGCGTCACCCTGCGCGGTGAACTCGCCACCATCGACTGGCACTTCCGCTTTCGTGGTCGCCTCGTCCACAAGACCTGTCACTTCTTCCTGATGGAGACCGCGGCCAGCACCACCTGTCCGCAGCGCGCCGAGGGGATCACGGCCTGCCGCTGGGCGACCTTTGACGAGGCCGAACAGTTGGTGGCCTACGACAACGCCCGCGAGGTGCTGCGCCGAGCTGCCGCGCACTTCATTGTCGCCCCGGCCGGCCACTGATCCGTGGCCCCGCGCCTCCTGCCTCCCCGGCCCCCGGCCGTCGTGCTCGCGTGGGCCGCGCGCGAGCGCTCCCGGCTGTTCGTGCGCAACGCCCTGCCGCGTCGCCGCTTCCGCGTGACGGTCGTGCATGGCGCGGCCGAATTCGCGACGGCCGCCCGCTCGGCCCTCGTCGACCTCGCCCTCATCGACACCGGCGTCCCCGACGACATGTGGCCCCTGGCCGAGCTCGCGCGCGAGTTCCCCTCCATCGGCTTCGTGGCGCTCTCCCCCGGTCGCGCCGCCGATGCCCCCGCCATCGAGCGGTGCCTCGGGCTCGACTTCGCCGAGGTCATCGTCGAGGGAGTCGACGACGCGGCGCTGGAGCCGATCCTCGAGCCGCTCGGCTTCGGGGCCCGCTTCGCCGCGGCCCTCAGCGACCCCCCGGACGCGCTCGGGTTGACCACGCCACTGCAACGAGACGCCTGGCGCCACATCGTGGCCCACGGTGGCCTGCCCGTGCGCACCGAGATCCTGGCCGCCCTGCTCGGCGTCACGCGCGAACACCTCTCGCGCTCCTTCAGCGCGGCCGGGGCCCCGAACCTCAAGCGCATCATGGACCTCGTGCGGTTGATCGCCGCCGCCGAGCTCGCCAAGAACCCCGGCTTCGACGTGGGCGACGTGGCCCGGGTCCTCGCGTTTGCCTCGAGTTCGCACCTGTCCACGACCTCGCAGCGCATCGTGGGCACCAAGCCCGCCTCGCTGGCCCGGCTCCGCACCGTCGACCTGATCGAGCGCTTCGTGCACGGCCGGTCCCGCAGCCGCTCCTGACCGCGTCCACGTCGACAGGGCCACGCGGTGGGCGCTCCGGACCTCCGCTTGAGTCTCGCCTCCGCCCTCGGTACGTTTGGAGGCTGTCCCGAAGAAGGCCCCATCCGACCGCTTTCGCGCCTCCTGAGGCGCCCATAGGCCCATGGCAACCGATTCGACGCTCCGCCCCGGTGAAATCAAGGACATCCTCCTCCGCGAGATCGAAGCGGCCGACCTCGGCTCCCTCGATGTCGACGAAGTCGGGACCATCCTCGAGGTGAAGGACGGCATTGCCCGCATCTACGGGCTCACGCAGGCCATGGCCGGCGAGATGCTCGACGTCCGCTCGGGCGAGACCGGGGAGAACATCACGGCCCTCGCGCTCAACCTCGAGGAAGACAACATCGGCGCCGTCATCCTCGGCGACTTCCTCAAGCTCAAGGAGGGCGACGAAGTCCGCCGCACCCGCCGCGTGCTCGAGGTCCCGGTCGGTCCCGAAATGGTCGGCCGCGTGGTCGACGCGCTCGGTCGTCCCATCGACGGCATGGGCGACATCAAGGCCACGACGTCGCGCAAGGTGGAGTCGGAGGCCCCGGGCATCATCGTCCGCCAGCCCGTGAAGGAGCCGCTCCAGACCGGCATCAAGGCCATCGACGCCATGATCCCGATCGGCCGCGGCCAGCGCGAGTTGATCATCGGCGACCGGGGCACCGGCAAGACCGCCATCGCCATCGACACGATCATCAACCAGAAGGGCTCGGGCGTCATCTGCGTCTACGTCGCCATCGGCCAGAAGGCCTCCACCGTGGCCACGGTGGTCGAGCGCCTCAAGCAGGCCGGCGCGATGGAATACACGATCGTCGTGGCCGCCACGGCCTCCGACCCGGCGCCCATGCAGTACATCGCCCCCTACTCCGGGTGCGCGATGGCCGAGTACTTCATGTACAACGAGGGAAAGCCCACCCTCTGCGTGTACGACGACCTCTCCAAGCAGGCTGCCGCCTACCGCCAGCTGTCGCTGGTGCTCCGCCGCCCGCCGGGCCGCGAAGCGTACCCGGGCGACGTGTTCTACCTCCACTCGCGCCTGCTCGAGCGCGCGGCCAAGCTGCGCGAGGATGCCGAGGTGGTCGACGGGGTCAACATCCTCAAGCCGGGCGGCTCGCTCACCGCGCTCCCGATCATCGAGACGCAGGCCGGCGACGTGTCGGCCTACATCCCGACGAATGTCATCTCCATCACCGACGGACAGATCTTCCTCGAGTCCGACCTGTTCAACGCCGGTGTCCGCCCCGCGGTGAACGTCGGCATCTCGGTGTCGCGCGTCGGTGGCTCGGCGCAGATCAAGGCCATGAAGGGAGTCGCCGGCCGCCTGCGCCTCGACCTCGCCCAGTACCGCGAACTCGAGGCGTTCGCCTCGTTCGCCTCCGACCTCGACGCCACCACCAAGCGCCAGCTCGATCGAGGCGCCCGCACCGTCGAGATGCTCAAGCAGGGGCAGTACGAGCCGATGGCGGTCGAACGCCAGGTCATGATCATCTGGGCCGTGTCCAATGGCCAGCTCGACGACGTGGCCGTGAACCGCGTGCGTGCCTGGGAGGTCGGCTTCCAGGAGTTCATGGCCACGCGCCATCCGAAGATCGGCGAGGAGATCCGCACCAAAAAGGCGCTCTCCAAGGAGCTCGAGGCGGAGCTCAAGGCCGCCATCGTGGCGTACAAGCCCGTCGCGCCCAAGTAGCGCCCCCCAAACCGCGCACACGGAACGCTGCGATGGCCAAGGGCCGCGAACTCAAGGGACGGATCAAGTCCGTCGAGAACACGAAGAAGATCACGCGCACCCTCGAGATGGTGGCGACGTCGAAGCTGAAGCGCGCGCAGGATCGCGCCTTCGCGGCGCGTCCCTATGCCAATGCGCTGCGCGAAGTCATGGCCGCGCTCTACGCGCCCGAGCTGGCCGAGCGCTTTCCGCTCCTCCGCCAGCCCAAGCGGGTGAAGACGGCGGCGGTCCTCCTCGTGACGTCCAACCGCGGACTCTGCGGCGCCTTCAACGGCAACCTCGTCAAGGAGGCGCGCGCGCTGATCAAGCGCCTCGAGGGCGAGGGGAGCGAGGTCGAGTTGCACGCCGTGGGGCGCAAGGCCATCGGCTACTTCAAGTACGTGAACCGCCCCATGGCCGCGCAGCGCACCGACCTGGGTGACAAGCCCACGGCCGCCGATGCGGCGTCGCTCGTGGACGCCATGATGGACCGGTTTGCCTCGGGCCAGCTCGACGCCGTGTATGTGGTCTACGCCAAGTTCAACTCGGTGGTCTCCACGCCGCCGACCAGCGAGCAGATCCTGCCCGTGGCCGTGCCCGCGAAGACCGGCACGGTGCGCGACTTCATCCTCTCGCCGGGCCCGGAGGCGATTCTCTCCGAGCTGCTCCCCCTCGCGGTGCGCAACGCCGTCTATCGCGCCCTCATCGAGACGGCGGCGGGCTTCCAGGCCGCGCAACGCACGGCCATGAAGAGCGCCACCGACAATGCCTCGGACATGCTCACCAACCTCCGACGCACGTACAACCGCGCCCGCCAGGCGCAGATCACGCAGGAAATCGCCGAGATCGTGGGTGGCGCCGCCGCCTTGAGCGGCTGAGCCGACGCCCGACCCTCTCGCCTCGTCCATCGCCCTCCCCTTCGCACCGCATCCCATGTCCACCGCCGTCGCCACCGTCGCCGCCATCGGCAAGATCGTCCAGGTCATCGGTCCCGTCCTCGACGTCGCCTTCGAGAACGACCACCTGCCCGAGCTGTTCAA
>JANLSF010000357.1:0-3671 GCA_031362285.1 Gemmatimonadota bacterium
CACCGCTCCACCTTGTCCAGCACATCCCGCACCCCGATCCGCCCCATCCGCCCCGGCCGGTTCTCCATGCTCACCGGATAGCCCTCTCCCGGCTCCCCATACGCGTCGATCATCAGGTCGTGGAACCGCCGGTACGGCCCCACCCGCTTCGGGTTCGAGTACGCGATGAGGCTCACCACCGGCCGGTCAATCGCCACGCTCATGTGCAGCGGCCCCGTGTCGGGGCTCAGGACCACCGCCGCACCGTCCATGATCGCCGTCAGCCGCCGCAGCCCGCTCCCGAGCGCATTCACCGTCGGCACCCCCGCCTCGCGCTCGATGACCGCCTGCGCCGCCAGCTCCCGCGGCGACTCCCCACCGCACAGCACCGGCTGCAGCCCGAAGTCGTGCCACAGTGCCCGGCACACCTCCGCCCACCGCTCCGGCATCCAGTCCTTCTCGGCCTTGCTCGTGGCCACGATGATCGCCGCCGCTGGCCGTTCCAGCTTCGCGAAGAACTCGCCCTGCCACGCGCGCTCGTGCGCCCACGGCCCCAGGTTCCACGTCACCGGCCCGCGCGTGATGCCCAGTGCGTCCACGAACTCCAGGTACTGCTCCTGCACGTGCTGCCCCGCGTGCGGTGGAATCCGGTGCGTGGTGAATAGCCAGTTCCCGTCGCGCGCCCGCGCCCGATCGAACCCCAGCTTCACCGTCGCCTTGGCGAAGCTCGTGATCAGCCCGGCCTTGAAGTACACCTGCAGGTTGAGCACGAGGTCGAACGGCCGCGCTGCGAGCTCTCGGCGGATCGCGCCGAACGCGCCCAGCGCCTCAAGGCCACGCTTCCGCGTGAAGTACAGGATCTCGTCCACCAACGGGTGCCCCACCACGAGGCTCCCCGGCCCCGGCTGCAGCACCCACGTCACCCGCATGGCCGGATGGTGCGCCTTGAGCGCGTACAGCACGGGGAGCACGTGCACCACGTCGCCGGCGGCGCTCATCATGACGACGCATACGCGGTCGAGGCGCGCCTCCACGAGGGCACTCATGTGAGACGCGCTGCCGTGGCCACCCGCGCTCCCCTCACGCGTCCCCTCACGCGTCCACGCGCAAGCCGGCCCCGCCCAGCAACGCCACGTCCTCGCGCTCGAAGGGCGCCGCAAAGGCGGCCGCGCGCTTCGTGACCGACCGCAACAGCCGCGAGCGGTTGCGCACGCCCACGGCCGGGTCGCCGGCACGACCGAAGAGCGCCACGTCGGTGTCGAGCACCCACGCTTTCCGCGCGCCGCCCGGCGCGCCGCTCAGCAACACGTTCTTCGCATTCAGGTCGGGATGCTGCACGCCGGCCCGGGCCAGCTGGTCGAGCAGCCGCGCCACCGCCGGCAGCACGTGCGCGCGCCGCTCATCCACGCCGACGCGCGCCAGCACGGCGACCAGGTCCTCACCCCCCGCCACCTCGCGCGTGGCGACGTCGGCGCGCGCGAACCCGAGCCGCGCCGGGTACACCACGTACGCCAGCACCGCCGGCGTCGCGATCCCCGCTTGCAGGAGCCGGTGCGTGATCGTCAGCTCGGCCGGGGCCCGCGTCGGCCAGCGGAACAGGTCGCCCGTCACCGGCGCCAACAGGCCGCCATGCCGCGCGTGTCGCACCACGACCGCTTCAGGACCGAGGGCCACGGCCCACGCCGTGTCGCGTCCCTGAAAGGCGCGCGCCCCCGGCTGCCGTGCCGCCCACGCGTGCAGGGTGGACCCCTCGCCGAGCACCCGGCGCAGTGCAGGCGCCACGGTGCGCTCGGCCATCGCGTGCGCGTGCGGAGCGGTCACCGGTTCGTAGCCCGGCGGCGCCGCGCCCGCGGTCACAGCACCACGCTGTAGACCGGCAGGGGCTGGCTCTTCCCCTTGAGCTCCATCGGCGGGTGGCTCATGAGCTTGGGCGGCGCCTGCAGCGACTCCTTGAACTTCTCCGACAGCAGGATCTCGCCGCCAGCCGCCGCCCCGCACAGCCGGCTCGCCGTGTTCACGGTGTCGCCGATGACGGTGTACTCGAGACGGCGCTCGCTGCCGATGTTCCCGGCAAATGCCTCGCCGCAGTTGAGGCCGATCCCGATCGACAGCGTCGGGCGTCCCTCGGCGGCCCATCGAACGTTCAGCCGCTCCAGCTCCTGCATCATGTCGATGGCCGAGCGCATGGCACGATCCGTGTCATCGGGCTCGGCCAGCGGCGCGCCCCACTGCGCCATCACCGCGTCGCCGATGAACTTGTCGAGCGTGCCGCCGTGACGGAACACGCACTCCACCATCTCGGTGAAGTACTCGGAGAGCAGCTTGGCCATCTCCTCCGGCTTCATCGTCTCCGACATCGCCGTGAAGCCGCGGATGTCCGAAAAGAGTACGCTCACCTGCCGCTTGTCGCCGCCGAGCTTCACGGCATCGGGCGACGCCGCGATCCGCGCCGCCAGTCCCGGCGTGAAGAAGCGCTCGAAGTTGCTCCGGGCCAGCGTCTCCTTGCGGATCCGCTCGGAGAACTGCGAGTTCTCGATGGCCACGGCGGCAATGCCCCCGAACGCGATCAGGAAGCCCAGGTCGTCCTCGGTGAACCGGTGCCGGGTGAACAGGCAGTCCACGTAGACCACGCCGAGCGCCCGACCCTCGCTCCCCACGAGCGGCGCGCACATGGCGGAGCGCACCTGCTGGAGCACGATCGACTGCCCGGCAAAGCGCGCATCCTCGCCCGCGTCTTCCGACACGATCGCCTGCCGTCCGCCGTACGGGGCGCGGGCGATCGACTGCGGCACCATCGTTCCCAGCGTGTTCCCCTTGCGGTCCTTGGCGATCTTCGGGAGCAGGCTCTCTTCGTCGTCCCCCAGCAGGATCGCCACGCGGTCGACGGGAAAGATCGTCCACGTCTTCGCGACGATCTTCTCGAGCAGCGCATCCACCGAGATCGACCGCGTGAGTTCCGTCGACACGTCGAGCAGCGTCGTCAGCCGCTCCTGCACCGAGCTCGGATCCCGTTCGGCGGTGTTCGCGTTGGGCGTCGAGGCGACGGTCGCCTGCTCCTTCGACCGGAGCGAGGCGGCGAGCAGCTCGCGGAAGTCGGCGGGCAGCGACTTCACGATCGTCGCCCCCGCCATCTTCGGGGCCCTGGTGCCCGTCTCCGGGGTCGACATCCCGTGGTCGGGGAGCGGCGGGGGGCCGACCGGCGTGGCCATCACGGCCGTGGCCGGCGCCTCGACGCTCAACTTGAATTGCACCTTCCCGAAGGTGACATCGTCACCATGCTGGCACGTCACCTCGCCGTGCACCTGGGCCCCGTTCCGGAAGGTGCCGTTGCTCGACCCGAGGTCGCGGATGAGCACCTTGCCGTTGGCAATCGACACCTCGGCGTGGCGCCGCGAGATGGTCGGGTCGGCAATCGGGATGTCACTCGTCAGAGCCCGCCCCACCACCATGGGGGCCGACTCGCGGAGATCGATCGTCTGGTTGCCTTCGTAGGCGACGAGGGTGTACTTCATTCGGTGCTGAAATATGGCACCCGAATCGGCCTTCGCCTAGCTCCGCCCCCCAACCGGGAGGTTTTCCCTGATCCAGTGGCGCGATCCAGCCTTCTGGGCCCAGCTGTTCGTCATCTCCGACTGGACGATCCGGATCATCATGGCCGGGGTGGTGCCCATGCGCCGCGCGCCCGCCGCGGC
>JANLSF010000359.1:0-8752 GCA_031362285.1 Gemmatimonadota bacterium
TGGCGTCGAGCAGCCGCACGATCCGGCCCAGCCCCTGCCGCGCCCCGTACTGCCCCTGCGAGAGCGAGCTGACCGTGGGCTCGCCGAAGCGGATCGCCACGGTCTCGTTGTCGACGTCGAAGGAGAGGAGCACGGCCACGCGCGCGCCACCGGGCCACGACGCCGGCAGGAGCGAGCGTCCGGCGCGCACGGCGTTCACGACGGTGCGTACGGAGTCCATGCTCCACTTCCACCCCGGTTTGGCGGTGGTGACGGGCACGGGCTGCGCCTGGGCAGCGAGCAGCACCGGCAGGAGGGCACCGGCAAGGACGGTGACGGCGAGACGAGGACGGGTCGGCATGACAGGCGTGCTCGGGTGGCGGGAGGCGTGCCGGATGCCATGATTATGCGGTGCGACGCGGCGAACGGTGAGGGCCGTTGGCGCGTAGCGCTTCACCTGGCATCCCCCGCTCCGGCCCCCCCCATGCGCCGCCCCATCGTCGCCGTCGCCTTCACTGCGCTCGCGCTGCTGCCCGCCCCCGCTGCGCACGGGCAGAGCTCCGCCACGCGCGACTCGCTCGCGCAGTTGTCGCAGGCCATCCGCGCGCTCCGGGAACCCGCCGTCGCCAATGGCGTGCCCGACTTCTCCCCCGCCGCCGTGGCCAACTGGCAGCGTGGCCTGGCCGAGTTGCGCGCGCGCCACGGGCGCTTCACCACGCGCGACTGGCCGGTGAGCGACCGCATCGACCACATCCTCGTGGGGGTCCAGCTCGACGCGCTCGACTTCGACCTTCGCGTCCTCAAGCCGTGGACCCGCGACCCCGGGCACTGGGTGGACCTCGTGGCCGCCACCCCCTACCTCACGGCCCGTGCCGCGTCCGCCGACCGCGACCGGATCGTGCAGCAACTGCGCGCCGTGCCGCGCGTGGTGGCCGAGGCCCGCACGCGCCTCACCACGCCGTCCCGCGAGCTCGCCGGCATGGCGCTGTTCCACCTCGAGCAGTCCGACGGCGTGAACCAGGGGGAACCGCGCCGCGACCCGCCCCCGGCCGGCGTGATCGGCTGGTACGAGGACCTGCTCGAGCGCGCGAAGAAGGACGACCCCGCGCTCGTCCCCGACGTGCAGGGCGCGCTCGTCGCGCTGCGCAGCTACCGCGACTGGCTCAAGGCGGAATCGCCGCGCATGACGGAGCCCGCCTTCGTGGGGCTCGAGCACTATCTCTGGTTCGTCCGCCATGTGCGGCTCGTGCCGCTCACCATCGACGACATCCGCCTGATCGGCGTGCGCGAACTCGAGCGCGCCCGCACCCTGCTGGCCATCGAGCGGCACCGCAACCGCGACCTCCCCGAACTCGTGCCCGTGACGAACGCGGCCGAGCACGAGCGCCGCACGCGCGAGGCCGAAACGTGGATCCGCACCTTCACGACGCGCGAGAAGCTGCTCACGATCCCCGCCGACATTCCGGCCACGTACGAGACCGACGCCTACTTCATCAATCGCGAGGCGTGGGGCGGCCATCGCCACTTCTGGGAGGAGATCACCTATCGCGATCCGCTCAATAACCACATCCACGCCTCCATTCCGGGGCATCGGTTCGACGGCACGCTGCAGCGCCGCAACCCGCGTCGGGTGCGCCGTGCCTTCAGCGACGGCACGCGCGCCGAGGGGTGGGCCTACTACCTCGAGGAGATGTACCTGCAGGCGGGCTTGCTGGCCGACCGGCCGCGCACGCGCGAACTGTTCTACGACGCCATGATCAAGCGGGCCGCGCGCGTGCATGCCGACCTCGCGCTCCAGACGGGCACCTTCACCCTGCAGCAGTCCATTGACTACCTGGTGGCCGAGGTGCCCCTCATGGAGGAGAACCTCGCCCGCTACGACCTCGCGATCTACCTGCGACGCCCCGCCTACGGCATGAACTACACGATCGGGAAGGCGCAGATGGAGCGGCTCGTCGCCGACCGCTCGCGGCAGCTCGGCCGCGCCTTCGACCTCGGGCGCTTCCACGACGAGTTCCTCTCGAAGGGGATGATCCCGATCTCGCTCATCCGCTGGGAGATGACCGGGCTCGACGACGAGGTGCGGGCGTTGGGAGTGGTGCCGTGAGGCGCCCCTCCCGCTTCTGGCGCCTGCTCGCCGCGACCGTCGCCGTCGCGCCGCTGGCGGCCGCGGCGCAGGCCCCCGCGCGCGCCGTCGGCTCCATCGAGCGGTTCTATTCCCTGCCCTCCCTCATCGGCACGGCGCCCCGCAACGTGGCGTGGTCGAGCGACAGCAAGCGCGTGGCTTTCGTCTGGAACAACGAGGGGATGCCCTTTGGCGACGTCTGGATGGCCGACGCGACCGGTGCCGCGCCGGTACGTGTGACCACGCTCCCGCATGCCCCGGTCGTTCCGGATGCCGGTCCGGCATGGGCGGCGCAACGTGCCGCGATCGCAGCCGAACTCGACGCCGGCGTCGCCAGCGTGCAGTTCACTCCTGATGGCACGCGCGTGCTCTTCGCCTACCGCGGCGACCTGTACGTGGTCGCCCCGGGACGCGAGCCGGTGCGCCTCACGCAGACGCCCGGCGCGGAACGCGGCACCACCTTCGCCCCCGGCACCGCCCGGTTGGCCTTCATCCGCGACGGCGACCTGTGGGTGAGCGAACTGCGCGGCGATTCGCTCGTCACCCCGGTGCGCGTCACCACGCTCGTCCGCGACGGCGTGGGCGCCGAGGGCTTCGCTTGGGCGCCGGATGGCCGCACGCTGGCCGTCACCGAGACCGACCGGACGCGGATCAGGACGCGCCTCTTCCCCGACTACCTCACCGACGAGGTCACCGTCCCGCAGCTGCGGCGCCCCTTCCCGGGCGAACCCTCGGAGCTGCGGCGCGTCGGCCTCGTGGGCGCCAATGGTGGCGCCGTGCGGTGGCTCAACCTGGGCCCCGAGCCCATGGACATCGTGCACGGCATGAGCTGGTCGCCCGACAGCCGCACGCTGGCCGTCGACAAGAGCGACGTCTTCGTGAAGGACCGTCGCATCGTCCTGGCCGACGCGGCCACGCTCGCCGTCCGCGACCTCGTGCGCGAACAGGAACCGATGAACGTGTCGGCCGAGTGGCGCGCCGAGTGGGCGCCGGACGGCAAGGGGATCTACTTCACGTCGGATCGTGCCATCGACTATCACGTGTGGTACGTGAGCGCGAGCGGCGGTCCCGCGCGGCCGATCACGCAGGGGAACTGGGCGGTGTTCGGCATGAGCGTCACGCCACGCGGACTGCTCCTCGTCACCAACGAGGGGCGCCCCGAGGAGCGGCAGCTGCTGCGCGTCCCGCTGCAGGGGGGGGCGCCGGTGCGCGTGAGCGCGCGTCCGGGGACGCACACCCCGGTCGTGTCGCCCGACGGCCGTCTCGTGGCCGACCTCTTCTCGAGCGATGCGGAGCCACCGGACCTCTTCGTCACCGACGCCACGCTGGCGCGTGCGAACGAGGCCACCGAGCGGCGCGTGACCACCAGTCCAGGCGCCAACCTCGCTCGCTACGCCTGGGCCACGCCGCGCTACGTCACATTCGCCAGCCGGAAGGACGGCGTCACCCTCCACGGCCGGCTCGTCCTGCCGCCGGGCTCCGTGTCCGGCAAGCGGTACCCGGTGATCCTTGGCTCCGCCTACAGCAACACGGTGCGCAACCAGTGGGGCGGACGCAACGCGCACCCGCTCTGGGGACTCGACCAGGTGCTGCTGGAGCGCGGGTATGCGATCTTCGCCGTGGACGTGGCGGGCAGTTCGGGCCACGGCACCGCCTTCCGCCGGCGCATCCGCCTCGACTACGGCGGCGTGGACGTGGACGACCTGCACGCGGGCGTGGAGTACCTGGTGAAGCAGGGGATCGCGGACTCGTCGCGCATCGGCATCTGGGGCTCGAGCTACGGTGGACTCCTCACCACGATGTCGCTCTTCACCAAGCCGGGGGTGTACAAGGCCGGCATTGCCGGCGCGCCGGCCACCAACGTGTGGCACGCGCTCACCGGCGAGCAGCGGGTCATGATGCGCCCCCAGGATGAGCCCGACGCATTCCGCAACGCGTCGTCGCACACCAAGGCCGCCGGAATGCAGGACCACTTGATGCTCATCCACGGGATGCGCGACGTGGTGGTCCTCTTCCGCGACTCGGCCTGGCTCACCCAGTACCTCCTGCAGATGGGGAAGGACGTGGAACTGGTGGCCCTGCCCGACGCCCCGCACGGGTGGGACACCGAGTCGCTCGCCCAGACGCGTTACGCCTTCAACCGGATGCTCGACTTCTTCGACAAGCACATCGGGGGTGGCGCGCGGTGAGGTGACGCGCGCACCGATGGTAGCTTTCGGGTGAACGCGATGGTCACGCTCACCCGAATCCCCCGCATGCGCCTTCCCTCGCTCCTCTCGGTGGCCACGGTCACCATCCTTGCCGTGTCCCCGGCTGTCGCCCAAGGCAGCCCCATCCAGCTCGCCGCGCTGAGCCCCGCGCAACTCGCCCCCGAAGGGGAGAGCATCACCGGGTTGCGCCTCAGCGTGCTCTACACGAAGAACGCGTCGGTCCAGTACGTGGATCTGGGCTTCGGCTTCAACTACTCCACCGGCAACGGGCTGGGCGTCCAGTGGGCGCTCGTCAGCAAGACCGACGGCACCTTCTCGGGGTGGCAGTCGGGCCTCGCGGCACTCACCGGGAAGCGGTTCACCGGACTGCAGACCGGCGCCTTCACGAGCGCGCCCGATGGTCAGGGGGTGCAGTTCGGCTTCGTCAACACGGCAACGAGCTGGAACGGACTGCAGCTCGGCATCGTGAACTACACGGAGCGCATGACGGGCGGTGGACTGCAGGTCGGCCTCATCAACATCATCAGGCAGGGGGGCGTGGCCCCCGTGCTGCCGCTCGTGAACTTCACCTTCTAGCGGCCAGCTCGAACGCGGGGGGATACCCGACATGAGCAGCGGTGAATCTCCGACGCTCCCCGCCAACCGGCGGGACTACGTTCTGGGGTGCTCCACCCGGTAGGCCCACGCATGACGCGCACTCCGTGCCACCTGTCCCGCGCGCGCGATGGAGCGGGTCGCGCGCTCGGGTGCGCCCTCCTGCTCGTCGCCGGCCTGGCCGCGTCCGGAACCGCGCAGCCGCAGCCGCGCATCGCCATGGATGACCCGAGTTGGCGCCTCGAGTCCACGCGTGACGGCATCGCCCTCTACAGCGCCGAAGTGCCGGGCACGGGAATCGTTCCGTGGAAGGCGGTCATGGCCATCCCCGGCACCATCGAGGAGGTGTCCAACGTCCTCGAGGACATCCCGCGCCGCAGCGACTGGATCGACCGGTTCGGCTTGAGCGTGCTGCTCGAGCGCTTGAGCGACTACGAGCAGGTGGAGTACCTGCGGGTGAAGATGCCCTGGCCGGTGCAGGACCGGAGCGCCCTCATCCGCGTGCGCATCACCGTGAGCGACGACCTGCGCCGCGCCACGATCGCCGCCGAGTCCGACGAGAGCCATCCACGCGACACCCTGCCGGTGCTGGTGCGATCGCTCGTCTATGCCAGCACCTTCCAGATGACGCAGGTGGGCGACCACGTGGAAGTGGCGGCCCTCGTGTTCATCGATCCGCGTGGCCGCATCCCCAAGTGGGTCGTGAACCTGTTCACCAGCGGCGTGGCCCGCACCACGCTCGAGGGACTCCGCCGGCAGGTCGCGCGCGGGCTGTACTCCCCGCAGCAGGTCGAGGCGCTGCACGCGCGCATGGCCGCATTCCGGACGTTCCAGCAGTTGCGCGCCGGGACGCCCGAGTGACCCGCGCATGACCGACAAGCTGAGCGCCCCCTGGATTCCGCCGCGCGCGCGGCACATGGCCGCCGTGCTCGCGCGCCACGGCGTGGGATTCCTGTCCGGGCGCGGCGCCGGCGGCACCACCGCCGACGCACGCCCCGCCCACGTGCGCGAGGCGCTGCAGGAACTCGGCGCGACCTTCGTGAAGCTGGGACAGGTGCTCTCGACGCGCGGCGACCTGCTGTCGCCGGAGTACCGCACGGAGCTCGCCCGGCTCCAGGACGACGTGGCGCCGATCCCCGCCGAGCAGGTGGAGGCCCGCATTGCCGAGGCGCTGGGCCATGACGTGAGCGAGCTGTTCGCGTCGTTCGATCCCGTGCCGCTCGCGGCGGCGTCGATCGGGCAGGTGCACGGCGCGGTGCTCCACGACGGCCGCGCGGTCGTGGTGAAGGTCCGTCGCCCCGGCGTGGTGGAGCAGGTGAAGTCGGACCTCGACACCATGCGCCACCTCGCGGAGGTCGCGCACACCCACTGGGCGGCGGCGGCGCGCTTCGACGTGCGGGCGATCGTCGACGAGTTCGCGCGCGGGCTGCTCGGCGAGCTCGACTATCTCGCCGAAGCGCGCAACATCGAGCGGGTGGCGGCGAACTTCGCCGACGAGCCGCGCCTGCACATCCCCTGGGTGGACTGGACGCGCACCGCCCCGATGGTGCTGACCATGGAGCGCATCGTCGGCATCAAGCCGCTCGACACGCGCGCCCTCGACGAGGCCGGGCTCGACCGCCGCGACCTGGCCGAGCAGTCGGCCCGGTTCATCCTGAAGATGGTGTTCGAGGACGGCTTCTATCATGCGGACCCGCACCCGGGCAACTTCTTCTTCGAGCGCGATGGGCGCGTGGGGCTGATCGACTTCGGGCTCATGGGCACCGTGGACCAGGCGACCCGCGAGGAGCTGGCCGGGCTCCTGCTCGCCGTGGACAGCCGGAATGCCACCCGGCTCGTGGACGCCCTCCTCGATCTTGGCGTGGCCGGCCACGCGCTCAACCGGCGGGCCCTGCACCGCGACATCGAGCACATGCTCCGCAAGTACGTCGCGCTCACGGCCGAGGAATTGCCGCTCGGTCCGCTCGTGGACGACTGCGTGACCGTCATCCGCCAGCACGGCCTCGTGCTGCCGTCGCGGCTGGCCCTCCTGCTCAAGACCGCGGTGATGGCCGAAGGGGTCGGCGAGGAGCTTGACCCGACCTTCCGGCTGCCCCACCTGATCGAGCCCTACGCGCGCGCGCTGATGCGCCGCCGCCATGCACCCCGGCAGCTGATGCGCGCCCTCGGGCGGGCCGGCTTCGACGCCGCCATGCTCGCCAGCGACCTGCCGCGCACCGTGCGCCGCTTCCTTCGCGACGGGGAGCGCGGCGCCTGGCAGGTCGGGATCCGGCTCGACGAGGTGGAGCCGCTCGTGGGCCGCCTCGAGCGACTCGCCAACCGCGTCGTCCTCGGCCTGCTCGCCTCGGCGTTCATCGTCGGCATCGCCGTGCTCCTGTCCGCGTACCATCCGGCCGGATGGGAGGCGTGGGCCGGGCGGATGTTCATCGGCGGCTTCGTGCTCGTCACCGCGCTCGGGCTCTATCTCGCCTGGAGCATCCTGCGACCGGCGAAGAAGTAGCGCGGCGCCCCGTTACCGCCGTCGCGCCGTGATCAGCACCGCGATCTCGTCGTTGCGCGGGTTCACGAAGTCGAGTTGCACCCGGCCGTCGGGCCGCGTGCCGACCACCGCGGGAATCGAGCTGTTGGTGAGCACCCACCCCGCGGGCAGCACCACGATGTTGAGCGGCCGCCCGAAGCTCCGATCCCACACCAGTTCGTCGCCCACGAGGCGGTAGCGCACCGGGTCGGTGTACGTCTCGGCCATCCGGATGCGGGTGGAGCCGCCCGCGGGGACGGGTGCGAAGCGGAACACCACCACCTCGCTCGCCGGTGTCACGTCGCTCACGTCGAGCTTCGCGCGCGTGATCGCCTCGCCCTTCAGCACCTCGGCCACGAGGGGCTCGCCCGTGTCGAGGTTGCGTGCGCTCGGGCGCGACACCGTGCTTCCCGGCCGCACGACGTTGAGGTACGTGCTCGTGCCCGCGCGCGACTCGGTGTAGTCGTGGTACAGGTCGAAGGCGTGCGTCTCGGGCTGCTGCAGCTCGTAGACGATTTCGCGGTCCTGGTGCGCACGCTCGTCGAGCCGTGCCGCCACGTTCGAGGGCGCGCCGCCGGCCAGGGCGCGTGACGCGCTCCGCACGGCCCGCAGCGTGACCGGCGCCTCGGCCGGCGTCGTGTTCCAGAACGAGATCCCCACCCGGCCGTCGCGTTCCTGCAGCACCTGCGCCGGATAGGTGGACGACAACAGCTCCCACCCGGCCGGCAGCACCACCGCATTGCGCTTGATGCCGAGGGGACGGGTGAAGACGAGGGTGTCCCCCTTCATCAGGTAGCTCGCGGCGTCCTCGTACGTCTTGATGATCAGCACGCGCGACTCGCCATCGGTGGCGGGCACCGGGCGCGGGAGCGTCACGCGGATGTAGCGCTGCGTCGAGTCGCTCACGCGCACGCCGCCGGCGCGCGCCTCGGCGGCTCCCACCACGGTGAAGGGAAGCCGCTTGCCGGTGGCGCGGTCGAACACCGACTCGTCGGTGGCGATGCTCCCCTTCCGGATGGGGTTGAAGTAGTACGCCGACCCCGCTGTGGTGGCCGTCACCTCGTAGGTGATCTTGAACGTGCCCGAGCCGGGCGCGAGCAGCTCATAGCGCGTGTACGCGTCGGCCTCGACGCCGCGCGGCGCGTGCTGGGCGGTGGCGATGGGCGGGAGGAGGGCGAGCAGGGCGACGAGGCCGGCGGCGAGGCGCATGGAACGGTCCGGGTGAGGGGAGGCGGGTCAACGATACGGCGCCCATCGGCGTCGCGACAGTCGCGCGGCGCGCCCTGCCCTGTCGTTCGGCACCTGCTGCCGCGACTCGCGCAACGG
>JANLSF010000394.1:0-2807 GCA_031362285.1 Gemmatimonadota bacterium
CGGCGTCGAACAGCGACAGCGTCTTGTCGCGGGCCACCTGCGCGAGCGTCTTCCCCACGAGCGACGGGTCAGGGAAGGCGGTGATGAGCAGGCCATCGGGCCCGCCCTGGCGGTCGACTTCGTACAACGCATCCGATTCCATCATCGCTCGGCGCTTCGGGTCGGCCAGGTTGCGATCGAGGTTGGCGAGCGCCCCCGTGTAGTCCACCGGCGGGAAGTTGTCGCTCATGCTCATGCCGGGCACCTCCACTTTGGCGAGCGCCCAGCGCGGCACGAGCGTCACCGTCTCCGCGTACCCCTCGTACGAATGCATGTTGGTGTAGATCTGCAGCCCCTCGTCCCAGGCGCGCTGGATGGTGGCCGCGGTCACCTTCGACACCCCCCACTCGCGCGGCCCCTTGGCATGGATGTGGTCGAACCAGAAGGGGACGTTGGCCTGCCGCGCCACGGTGATCCCCTCGTTGATCGCGTCCTGCCAGTCCACGTGGTGCTGCACCGGATGATCCATGTGGCTCGGCAGTTGCCACTTGGGATAGCGCCCCTGCGCGCGCATGTGGGCCTGCACATGTCCCCCCTGCGCGCCCACCACGGTGGCGAGGGCCACGAGTTCGGCCGTCGTGGAGTAGCGCATGGGGGCGTACTCGAGCCCGGTGGAGAGGCCGAAGGCGCCCTCGTCCATCCCCTGCTTCACGAGCGCCTGCATGCGCGCGAGTTCATCGGGGCTCGCAGGGCGCATGAGCTGCGCGGGCGTGGTGCCCAAGGCGAGCTTCCGCACCGTGCCGTGCGACACGAGCGGCACGAGGTTGAGCGCGTGGCCGAGTTTCTTGAGCGAGTCGCGCTGCACGCGGAGCGGCCAGATGCCGCCGTCCAAGCCGTCGGCGTTGATGACGGCGGTGGTGAACCCCTGGAGCAGGTAGTTGGGCACGAGTCCCTGTCCGGCGAGGATCTCGCGATCGATGTGCTCGTGCAGGGCGATGAAGCCCGGCGTGACGAACTTGCCGCGCGCGTCGATGGTGGTGGTGGCTGCGGCGCCGCGCAGGTCACCAATGGCGACGATGCGATCACCGCGCAGCCCCACATCGGCGCGAATCCACGGACTGCCCGTGCCGTCAATCACGCGACCACCGGCAATGATGACGTCGTAGCGCTCGGCGCCCTGTGCCGAGAGGAGGCATGGGGCGACGACGCAGGCGAAGGCGACGAGGGCGCGAATCATGGCGTGCACGAGGTGCGGCACGAGCCGCGGCGCGAGGTGCGACATGTCGACTCCGGTGGCCGCGACCATGGTGCCGGACGGCGCCCCGGTCGCGTGAGCGAGAACATGCGACGTTTGTGTTCACCCGGGTAGAGACCGCCCCGGGGACCTCCGGAGCCCCAAGTCCGACGGAACGGCGGTCCCGGTGGTACCTTTCGGGGCGGACGAATCGGGCGCGCCGTGGCGCCCCACGTCCGCCTCTTCTTTTCCATGGGACGGACCGGATGGCCAGCTTCAAGAACGAGCAGCGGCGACTGACCCTGCACGGGCGGAGCTTCCACTTCATCTCGTATGAAGCGCAGGACGCCAATCCGAACAAGAAGATCGAGGCGATCGTGGCGAGCTGGTACCTGGTGAGCTCCACGAGCCGCTGGCCGGCGATCCCCCTCGAGCCGGGCACCCCCGACGAGGAGCTGGACGCGCGGCTGATGGGGTGGCTGGCGGAGCGGGTCACCGCGTAGTCGGCCCGAGCGCCCCCGCCCTCCCATGGATGCTGCGGCGTCGTTGAACGCGGCCCTCGCCGGCCGGTACGAGATCGAGCGCGAAATCGGCGAAGGCGGGATGGCCAACGTGTACCTCGCCCGCGACGTGAAGCACAACCGTCGCGTGGCCCTCAAGGTGCTCAAGGCCGAGCTGGGCGCGGTGCTCGGCACCGAGCGGTTCCTGTCGGAAATCCAGGTCACCGCCAACCTGCAGCACCCGAACTTGCTGCCGCTGTTCGACAGCGGCGAGGCGGCGGGGCTCCTGTTCTACGTCATGCCGTTCGTGGAGGGGGAATCGCTACGGGCGCGGCTCGATCGCGAGAAGCAGCTGCCGGTGGACGAGGCGGTGCGGATCGGCGTGGCGATTGCCGGTGCGCTCGAGTACGCGCACAAGGCCGGCGTCATCCACCGCGACATGAAGCCGGAGAACATCCTGCTGCAGGCGGGGCAGCCCGTGATCGCCGACTTCGGCATCGCGCTGGCGGTGAGCAAGGCCGGCGGCGCGCGCGTCACGCAGACCGGGCTCTCGCTCGGCACGCCACAGTACATGAGTCCCGAGCAGGCCACGGGGGATCGCGCGATCGACAGCCGCACCGACATCTATTCACTCGGCGCGATCGTGTACGAGATGCTCGCGGGGGAGCCGCCCCATGTGGGCGGGAGCGCGCAGGCGATCATCGCCAAGCTGATGACGGAGGAGGTGCGGCCCGTGACGGTGCTCCGCCGCACCGTGCCGCCGCACGTGGACGCCGCCGTGCGGCACGCGTTGCAGAAGCTCGCAGCCGACCGGTTCGCGACGGCGGGGGACTTCGCGGCGGCGTTGAACGGCACGCGCGTGGTGGCGCTGCCCACGGGCTCGCTCGGCGCGAGCGGCGCCGGGGGCACGTATGCCGGCGCGATGACGGGCAGCGGCCCCCTGTCCGCGCGCATGCGCCTGCTCGTGGGGACGCTGGCGCTCGCCGCCGTGGGCGGCGTCGGCACGGCCACCTGGCTCGCCACCCGGCCAGCGCCCTCGGCGACGCCGATGCAGTTCGTGGTGCCGCTCCCCGACAGCGTGACGCTCTTCGGGG
>JANLSF010000460.1:0-3602 GCA_031362285.1 Gemmatimonadota bacterium
TCGTCGCCCCTGTCCCGAGCATGAGCGAGACCAGCCCTCCCGAATCGCGCCCCGTGATCACCGAGGAGCAGCGCGCCGCGGTGCTCGAACGCGTGAATCGCCCGCGCGGGCGCGTCTGGGGCGCTGCGGTCGAGTGGGCCAAGAGCTTCCAGATCGCGATCCTGCTCGCGCTGTTCGTGCGCGCCTTCTTCGTCGACGCGTTCAAGATCCCCTCCGGGAGCATGGAGCACACCCTCCTGGTCGGCGATTTCCTCCTCGTGAACAAGCTGGCGTACGGTGCCGAGGTGCCGTTCACCGGCCGGCACCTGCCCGCGCTGCGCGTGCCCCGGCGCGGCGAGGTGATCGTCTTCCAGTTTCCGGACGACCCGACCAAGGCCTACGTGAAGCGACTGGTCGGCCTGGCGGGAGACACGGTCGCCATGCGCCGCGGCGCCCTGCTCGTCAACGGCGTCGCGCCGAGCGAGGAGGGGTACGTCGAGCACACCATGCCCTGGGACGACCGGAGCACGCAGGAGTTCGACTGGCAGCGGCCGTTCCTCGCGCTCGCGCCGGACCTGGCCGACCGCTATCGCCCCACGCGGGACAACTGGGGGCCGATCGTCGTGCCCGCCGCGCACATGTTCGTCCTCGGCGACAATCGCGACAACTCGTCCGATAGCCGCTATTGGGGGTTCGTGGCGGACTCGCTCCTGCGCGGGCAGCCCATGTTCGTATACTACAGTTACCAGCCCGACTCGACTCGCCCCCTCGCCTGGTTGACCCGCATCCGCTGGGGCCGCCTCGGCGAGCGCATCGAGTGACGCGGCCCCCGCGCGCGACGGTTCCCACCACGGTCCCCCCCGCATGACGATTCCGGACCCGCAGGAATCCGAGGCACCGGCCCCCGAGGCCGCGGCGAGCGCGCCCCCGGTTCGGCGGCGCACGGTGCGACGCTCGGGCTTCGAGGAGGGCTCGCTCGACCAGTACCTGCGCGACATCAGCATCTATCCGCTGATCTCCCGCGACGAGGAAGTCCGGCTCGCGCAGCGCATCCGCGTCAACGACCAGGAGGCGCTCGACAAGCTGGTCCGCTCCAACCTGCGCTTCGTCGTCTCGGTGGCCAAGAAGTACCAGAACCAGGGCGTGTCGCTCTCCGACCTGATCAACGAGGGGAACCTCGGCCTCATCCGGGCCGCCCACAAGTTCGACGAGACCAAGGGGATCAAGTTCATCTCCTACGCGGTCTGGTGGATCCGCCAGGCGATCCTGCAGGCGCTTGCGGAGCAGTCGCGCATCGTCCGCGTGCCGCTCAACCGGGCCGGTACGCTGCACCGCATCGGCAAGCGGGCCAACGCCCTCCTTCAGGAACTGGGACGCGAGGCCACCCACGCCGAGATCGCCGAGGGGATGGACATCTCCGTCGAGGAAGTGGCGAAGACGATGTCGATCTCGCAGGGCCACCTGTCGCTCGATGCCCCGATGACGCCGGGCGAGGACAACAAGCTCCTCGACTACCTCCCGGACAACCTCAACCCGACCCCCGACGAGCAGACCTTCGAGAAGGCGCTCACGGAGTCGATCGAGGAGGCCCTCGCGTCGCTCAAGGAGCGCGAGGCCAAGATCCTCCGCCTCTACTTCGGGCTCGACGAAACCGAGCCCATGACCCTCGAGGAAATCGGCGCACGCCTGGGCATCACCCGCGAGCGCGTGCGGCAGATCAAGGAAAAGGCGCTGTCCCGGCTCCGCCACGTGAGTCGCGCCCGCGCCCTCGAGTCCTTCCTCGGCTGACCGTCGCCCTCACCGGCGCACGCCCTCCATGGCCCAACTCAACTCCTTCGACGTGACCACCGGCGTGGACCTCCAGGAGGTCGACAACGCCATCAACCAGGCGCAGAAGGAAGTCGCCCAGCGCTACGACTTCAAGGGCGCCACCGCCACCGTCGAATTCAAGCGGGCGGAGGGGCTCCTCGCCCTCCACGCCGATTCGGAGTTCCGCATGACGCAACTGTGGGACCTCGTGCAGACGAAGCTGATCAAGCGGCAGGTCCCGGTGAAGAACCTCGACGTCGGCAAGGTGCTGCCGGCCGGGGGCGACACCGTCCGCCAGGAGATCAAGCTCAAGATGGCGCTCGACGGCGACACGGCGAAGAAGGTCGCCGCCGCCATCAAGGAGGCGAAGATCAAGAAGGTGCAGGCCTCCATCCAGGGCGACCAGGTGCGCGTCTCGGGCCCCGACCGCGACGACCTCCAGCAGGCGATGACGGCGCTGCGCGGCCAGGACTTCGGCGTCGAGCTGAAGTTCGGCAACTACCGCTGATCGCCATGTTGCGACGCCTCCGCCGTGCCGCCGCGCTCGCCCTGCTCGCCCATGCCGGGCTGCTGGGCACGCGCGCATGGCGACTGGAGTGCGACGTGCCCTGCGCCCCGGGTGGGGCGACCTACGCCGGCGAGGGGACGGCGTCGCCACACGCGGCCATGCCCGACGACGCCGGCATGCCCCCGTCGCACCACGCGCGCGGTGGCGCCCCGTCGCCGGCTCCACACCACGGCAACGCGAGCGACTCCTGCGACCTGACCGCCGGCTGCGTGGCGCCATTCATCGCGCGAGCGGCCGGCGACGTCGCCGCGCCAGCGACCCGCGCGAGCGCGCCGCGTGCGCGCGCCGTGCTGTTCCCCGCCTCGGTGACGGCCGACCCCGATAGTCCCCCCCCGCGAGCCTGACCTCGCGCGACCGCCCCGTCAACCTCGGCGAGGCGGACCGGCACGCGAGTGGACGCTGACTCGCGCCGCCACCGACACGGTCCAAGGCCACGTCGCGCCGCACGGCGCGAGCCCACCGTTCGATCGCAGGGGAATCCCATGCAGCAGATCAGCAGTCATTTCGTCCGATCCGGACCATGTCGGGCCATGTTCGCACGAGCGCTGGTGATCGCGCTCGCTTTCGCCGCGCTCGCGCCGATGCCGGCACGGGCGCAGGATTCGGACGGCACGGTGGTCGTGCACGTGCGCAGCGCGAACTCGCCCCTGCGCGGCGCCACCGTGCGGTCGGGGCGCATTGGCGCCCGCACCGACTCGCTCGGCACGGCCCGGCTGCAACTCGCCGCCGGGCGCGTGCGCGTCCAGGTGCGCAACATCGGCTTCCGGCCCGACACCGTGTTCGTCGACGTCACGTCCGGGAACGCCGTCGAGCTGACGGTCACCCTGCGCACCTTCGCCGAGATCAACGCCGAGATGGCGGCCATGCCCGACATGCCGGGCATGCCACGCGCCGAGGGCATGGCGCAGATGAACGAGGTGCTCGTGACCGCGACGCGCTCGCTGCGTCGCGTGGAAGACGAGCCGCTGCGCGTCGAGGTCATGGACGGCGAGATGCTCGCCGAACAGACGCAGATGCGCCCGCGCGACATCACGATGATGCTCGCCGAGATGGGCGGCGTCCGCATGCAGCAGACGTCGGGCTCGCTCGGCGGCACGCGACTCCGCATCAACGGCCTGCGCGGCCAGTACTCCGGCCTCGTGTTCGATGGCCTGCCGCTGTTCGGCGCGTCGCCCGACGGCTTCGCCTACCTGCAGGTCGCGCCGCTCGACCTGCGGCAGGTGGAGGTCATCAAGGGCGCCTCCAC
>JANLSF010000462.1:0-8336 GCA_031362285.1 Gemmatimonadota bacterium
TTCAGCCAGGAGGCGGTCGACGGCGCCAAGGCCCGGGCGACGCCCGAGGCCAAGCCGTTCCTCGAGAACCTGACCCTCGACACCAAGTTCAAGGACCTTGTTCCCCATCTTGAGCTTGATGCGCCCGTCCTGCGGGACGCGCCGCTCGGCGATGTTGAGCTGGGCCATGATCTTGAATCGCGAGATCAGCGCCGCCTTCATCTTCAGCGGCGGCTTCATGAACTCGCTGAGCGCGCCGTCGATCCGGTAGCGCACGCGCAATTCGTGCTCGAAGCACTCGAAATGGATGTCCGACGCGCCCCGCTTCACCGCCTCGGTGAGGATGGCGTTGATCAGCTTCACCACCGGGGCATCGTCGACCGCCGCGCTGAGCGCGGCCGCCGACATGTCCTCTTCCTTCTCCTCGACCACCTCGACGTCGCCCGCATCCTCCAGCTCCTGGAGGATGTTGGTCATCGCCATGTCGTTCGACTCGTAGTGCTTCTCGATGGCCGAGCGCAGCGTGAACTCGCCCGCGATCACCGGGAAGATGTCGTACCGGGTGATGAACTTCAGGTCCTCGATGACGCCGAGGTTCGTCGGGTCCGCCATCGCGACCGTGAGCGTGCGCCCATCGCGCTTGAGCGGCAGCACGAAGTGCTTGATCGCGAGGTCGGCGGGGATCAGCTTCGCGATCTTCGGGTCCACCTCGAACTTCGCGAGGTCCACCGCCGGCATCTTGTACTGCCGGGCGAGGGCCTTCGTCAGCTCGGTTTCCTTGATGAAGCCCAGCTTCACCAGGTTGTACCCGACCCGCGTCCCGTTCTGCTTCTGTTCCTGGAGCGCCTTGTCGAGCTGCTCCTTCGTGATCAGCCCCTCCCGGATCAGGAGGTCGCCGAGGCGTTCACTTGTTGCGGCGGGAGCGGCCATGGCGGGCGAAGATGGGGACAAGCGCCCTCCCTCGGTCCGCGACGCGGTCCGAGCGGGGGGAGTGGTTCTAAGCTCCCGGGGTGGGGAGGTACTGTCAAGCGCGCAGAGGGCGGACGAGCGAATGTGCCGCACGTCACGTCGCGGTCACCGCGATGCGCTGCCGAACCTGATGAGCCGGGCCAACTTGCGGCCCAAGCCCGGCCCGATTCCCTTGACGCGCTGCAGTCCGGCGAGCGACCCGAACGCCCCCCGCTCCGCGCGATCTGCCACGATGCGCTTGGCCAACGCCGGCCCGACGCCCGGGAGGGCCTCCAGCGTGGCCTCGTCCGCGACATCCACGTCCACCGGCCCCGGAGCCGGCCTGTCCGGAGCGGGGGCCTTCACGCCGCTCGGCAGCTGTCCCACGACCCGTGCGCCTGAGCGGGGGGTCGCGCCCACGGCGCGGTTGCGGTGCCCTTGCCGGAGGCGCGCCGAATCGACGGCGGCCAACTGGGCGTCGAGGGCCGGCTGCGCGCCGCCCGGGAGCGGTGCGCGGTCGAGGCGATGGGCCTGCACCGCCTGCACGCCGGCCCCCAGCGTGAGGAGGCCGGCCAGGACGGACAGTGCTCGGCGTTCTGCGGGAGTGCCCATGGGGGCCAACCTGGCGAACAGCCAGCCACACCCGTTAACCCGATTCGTGCGATCCGGGCCCGTTCAGCGCGCCCCGTCGCCCGGGCTCAGCGCACGAGGGCCAGCGCCACCTGTGCCACGGCGGTAATGCTCGCCGCCGACACCTTGTCGATGGTGTCCTCGGGGGTGTGGTGGTAGGGGTAGTCGAGGTCGATCACGTCGATGACGCGGAGTCCCTTCTTGAGCAGCGGGATGTGATCGTCGGTGACTGTCCACTTCGGTTCCGCGCGAAAGGTCGACGAGAACCCCAGCGCCTTGGCCTGCTCCCACACGCGGGCCACGACCTCGGGCGCCTGCTGGAGCGAGTTTCCCTCCTGGAACAGCTGGAGGTCGGCATCGCCGATCATGTCGAAGAGCACGCCAAACATCGGCGCGTACCCGGGTTCGGGCAGGTGATCGGCGAAGTAGCGCGAGCCCAGGAGGACATCCCGGTCGGCCTTGAAGTCGCCGTAGTCCTCGCCGTCGACGAAGAGGAGGTCCACCCCGACGGCCGGAGGGGTCTGCTTGAGCGCCTCGGCGACGCCGATGAGCAGGGCGACCCCACTTGCCCCGTCGTTGGCGCCCGGCGTGGGCCACGCGCGCTGCGTGGAGTCCTTGGCCTCCTCGGCGGTGGGGCGCGAATCCCAGTGGGCGAGGTACAGCACCCGCTGGCTGGCGGCCGGCTTGAACCGCGCGAGGATGTTGCGCAGGCGCAGGGTGTCGCCCCTGGCCGTGACGTGGGTGAACGGCTGCACGATGACCGTGTCGGCGAACGGGGCGAGCTGGGCGATGATCCAGTCGCCCGTGGCGGCGTGCGCGGGCGTGTTCGGGATGCGCATACCGAGGTCGAGCTGCGCCTGGACGCGGGCCATCGCCTTGGGACCGTCGAACGCCGGGGGGGCGGCAGTCCTCGGATCGCAGGCGAGGACCCCGAGGGCCACGGCAAGGAGGGCGAACGGGCGGCAAACGGCGGGCACGGGTCGAGGGGCCAGGGGTAGCAGTCGCGTCACGTGGCCGCGCGGCCACGGTCGAGCCGGGCAAGCTCGCCTCGGTCTTGGCCTTGAATCAACCCCTCCACGCCAGCGAAGTTTCGACCTTCGTGCGAATTCTCAATCGGTACGTCCTCAAGGAGCACCTGGGGCCCCTGCTGTTCGCGGGCTCGTCGCTGACGTCGTTGATGCTCCTCAACTACATCGCGAAGGAATTCGGGAAGCTCGTCGGCAAGGGGTTGGGCTGGGGGGTGATCGGGGAGTTCTTCCTCCTGGCCATCCCCTTCACGGTTGCCATGACGTTGCCGATGGCGGTCCTCGTCTCGACGCTGTACGCGTTCGGGCGGCTCGCGTCGGAGAACGAGATCACGGCTCTCCGCGCGAGCGGGATCGGGATTCGCGAGTTGCTGGTGCCGGTGATGATCGGCGGACTCGCGCTGTCGCTCGTGATGGTGGCGTTCAACGACCAGGTGCTGCCGCGGGCCAACCACCGGCTCCGCAACCTGCAGGAGGACATCGCGCAGAAGAAGCCGACGTTCGCCCTGCGTCCCCAGGTGATCAACCCGATCCAGGAGGGGCGGCTGTACCTGCGCGCGGATCGGGTGGACGCGTCCACGAACCGCCTGTACGGCGTGGCCATCTTCGACCTCGCGGACCCGGCGAAGCGTCGCACGATCTACGCCGACTCGGGCGACCTCGCGTTGACGAACAGCGGCGCCGACCTGCGGATGACGCTGCACACCGGCTACATGCAGGAAGTCTCCCGGGCGAAGCCGGGCGACCTGCAGCGGCTGTTCTATGTCACGAACATCATCCGCGTGAAGGGGATCGGGAACTCGCTCAAGCGCAACGACAACGACTACCGCGGCGACCGCGAGATGTCGGTGTGCGAGATGAGCACGCAGGTGGGCACCTTGCGCAAGGAACGGGCGCAGGTCGCCCACGAGTTCGAGGCCAACCTCGAGAACCAGGCGCGCATCCTCGCCACGGGACGCACGCGGCGCGCCGACCCGGCGCCGGTGACCATCGCCGAGGCGCCCTCGATCGACCGCGCCTACTGCGGCCTGGTCGCGTATGCGCTCGGCCTCATGCCGGGCGCCAAGCCCCCGGTGCCGCCGGGGACCCCGCCGCTCCTGCCGGGGAGCGTGGATCCCGCGCGCATCCTGCCCGTGGCCACGCCGTCGCCCGACGGCGCCGCGTCACGGGTGTTCCCCATGGAGCAGGCCGTGGTGGACGGCGGGGCCAGCCTCGCCGCGGCCGCCAACACCGCCGACGTCGCGCGCATCCGGATCCTCACCGCGGACCAGGGGATCGATGCGCTGGCGGTCGAGATCCACAAGAAGTTCGCCCTCTCCTTCGCCTGCTTCGTCTTCGTGCTGTTCGGGGCACCGATCGCGCTGCGCTTCCCGCGCGGCGGGGTGGGGCTCACCATCGGCGTGTCGCTGTTCGTCTTCGCGCTGTACTACGTGGGGCTCATTGCCGGCGAGGCGCTCGCCGACCGCGACCTGTTGCCGCCGTGGCTCGCGATGTGGGCCACCAACCTGATCTTCCTCGTCATCGGGCTCGGGCTGCTGCGCACGGTGGGGAACGAAGGGGTGTCGTCGCGTGGCGGCGAGATGTCCGAACGGTTCGGGGCGTGGCGCGACCGCCTCGTGGGCCGCCTGCGGCGGCCCGCGGGCGCCGGGGCGACGGCCTGATGGCACTCGTGCGCCCGCTCGACCGGTATGTCTTCACCGAGTGGATCAAGATCTTCTTCGCCACGGCGTTCGGCTTTCCCGTGGTGTTGATCATCATCGACCTGACCGACCACCTCGACGGCTACCTCGGCCGGCACCTGCCGAAGACCGACATCGCGCTCTCGTACCTGTACTGGATGCCGGACTCGATGTTCAACGTGCTGCCGGCGGCCGTGTTGTTCGCCACCGTGTTCTCCATCGGCTCCCTCACGCGCCACTCCGAGATCACGGCGGCGAAGGCGAGCGGGATCTCGTTCTATCGGCTGATGCTGCCCATCTTCCTCGGCGCGGTGGGGGCGATGGGGCTCGCCCTGGTGGTGGGGGAGATCGCGCCGCCGGCCAATGCCCGCCGGTTCGAGTTGCTGCAGGAGTCCAAGTTCCGCGCCGGCCGCAACGAGCGCGCCAACTTCGCCTTCGCGGCGGAGGAAGGGCGCGTGTACAAGGTGTCGCTGTTGAACGCCCTCGAGGGGCGCCTCGATGGCCTCGAGATCGAGCGCAAGGGAACGGGACCCGACTACCCGACCTTCGTGCTGACGGCGTCCACGGGCGACTTCCGCGAGTCGCGCGGCTGGATGCTGCGCGACGCCCGGCTCCACCTGATCACCGGCCCCGGGGCGGACATGGCCTTCGCCGCCGACTCGGCCATCGACCGGGACCTGCGCGAGCGGCCGGCCGACCTGCTGGCCACCCCGCGCTCCCCCGAGGAGATGCGCTACGACGAGCTCGGACGCTTCATCCGCGCCCTCGACCGATCCGGGGGCGACGCCAGCGACCTGCGCGTGGCCCGCGAGCTCAAGCTGGCCATACCCGTCACGTGCGTGATCATCGTGCTGTTCGGCGCGCCGCTGGCCACCAGCACCCAACGCGGCGGCACGGCCTACGGCGCGGGCATCTCGCTCGCGACCACGGTACTGTTCCTTGTGCTCATCCAGATGACCCGGTCGATCGGCGGCAAGGCGTTCGGCAGCCCGGAGTTTGCCGCATGGATCCCGAACATCCTGTTCGCGGTCACGGGGCTGCTGCTGTTCCGGCGCGTGCGCACGTGAGCGCGGATCGGCTGACGCACCGCCCGACCGAGGAGCTGAGCGCCGTCCCCCGCGCGGCCCTGGGCTTCCTGCGCCCGTATGCAAAGCTCACCAACGGGTTCCTCGCGGGCATTGGCAAGCGGGCGTACTTCGCCCGTGAGACCATTCGCGGGGTGGCCGAAGGGCGCACCTGGGCGCCGGAGCTGTTCAAGCACATGCGGTCGATCGGCGTGGACTCGGTGCCCCTCGCCTGCCTCGTGGCCGCGTTCATCGGCTCCGTCATCGCGCTGCAGACCCGCTACCAGCTGTTCCCCGGCATCCAGCTGTCGGTGGTGGGGTTCATTTCCCGGCAGATGATCACGCTCGAGATGGCGCCGCTGATCACGGCGCTCGTGCTGGCCGGGCGGGTGGGCGCCCGCATCACGGCCGAGATCGGCACGATGCGCGTGACGGAACAGATCGACGCGCTGGAGACGCTCGCCTTCGACCCGGTGGCCTACCTGGTCGTGCCCCGGCTGCTCGCCGGGCTGCTCATGTTGCCGGTGCTCTCGATCCTGGCCAACGCGGTCGGGCTCGTCTCGGCGTGGGTCACGGCGTCGGTGGCCACCGACGTGACCTCGGACCAGTTCCGGGAAGGGCTGCGCCTCGGTTTCACCTATTTTCAGGTAGTTTACAGCGTCCTGAAGGCGTTCCTGTTCGGGGGCGCGATCTCGTTCCTGTGTGCCTACGAGGGCTACGTGACCGACGCCGGCGCCGAAGGGGTCGGGCGAGCCACCGCCAAGGCCGTCGTGATCGCCTGCGTGGCGATCCTCATCCTCGACGCCATCACCGCCGTCCTCCTCGCGCCGTACCTCCAGTCATGAAGCGACGCAACGAAGTCCTCGTCGGCCTCCTCACGCTCAGCGCTCTGCTGGTCGTGGTCCTCGGGTCCGTCTGGATCGCGCGCGGCGGCCTCACGTCCGGCTACCGGCTCTACGTGAAGTTCCCGTGGAGCGCCGGACTCAGGCTCGGCCAGCCGGTGCTCCTCGGCGGCGTCACGGTGGGCTTCGTGGAAGCGGTGGACCTCCGCGAGGAGGGGATCGTCGTCTCGACGCTGAACATCACGACCAACATGGGGATTCCTCGAACCGTGGTCGCGGTGGTCGAGCCGAACGGCGTCTTCGGTGACCGGCAGGTGGCGCTGCGGGGCACGCCGAGCAAGGTGAGCTGGGGCAAGGGGGACACGATCACGGCCGGGGTCGACGTGGCGGGGATCGACGCGCTCGTGGCCCGGATGGACACCGCGAGCGCGCGGCTGGCCGACGTGGTCAAGACGGTGAAGGTGAAGATGGTGGATCAGGGCGGCATCGAGGACCTGCGGAAGACGCTCGAGAGCATGAATGCCCTCGCCGGCCGGCTCTCGGGCGTCGTCACGGAGCAGTCGGGCAACCTCACGGCGGCGATGGCCGCAGTGCGGAAGGGCGCGAGCGCGCTCGACTCCACGCGGATCGACTCGACGGTGCGCAACCTGCAGGCGACGACGGCCACGGTGGCGAAACTCACCGAGGACCTGCGCGGCACCACGGCGCGCGTGAACGGGCTGCTGGCCAAGGCCGACTCGGGCAATGGCACCATCGGCCTGTTGATGAACGACCCGGGGCTCTACAACGACCTGCGGCGCCTGTCGACGCGACTCGACTCGCTGACGGCGGACTTCAAGACCAACCCGCGGAAGTACATCAAGTTCTCGGTGTTCTGATCGGCCGCGCCGGGTGCCTCAGGGGACGGCCACCCCGACATCGATGCCGTTGCCCGGCAGGCCGACCGTGACGAAGCGGAACGACGAGGTGGGCAGCGCGAACAGCGCCTTGGGGGAGGTCAGGGGACGCGCCCCCGCGAGGCGGCTGGCCGTGAGGTCGATCCAGATGCGGTAGTTGCCCTGCCGGATCGAGCTGAAGGTGAAGGTCGGCGCCTGTGCCGTGGCGGGCGTGAGGCGCGACGTCGTGAGGGTGCGGGTTCCGGCCGCGGTGATGTCGCCATTCCGCAGCTGGACCGTGACCGTGTCGCCGGGCTGGAGCCGCTCGTCGGCGGCACCCGTCGCGGTGGAGTCGTAGAGGCCGTTGTTGTTCACGTCGCGGTAGATGCGCCCCTGGATCTGGCTGGGGAAGGTGTACACGAGGTTCTGCGCGAACGTCTGGTTGGTGGTGGGGCCGGCAAAGCCGACGCCGCTCTGGGGCATCGTGGCCGGACCATTGACCACGGGGTTGAGCGTTTGCGGGGTGGCGAAGCCACCGAGGTAGAACTGCGCCGCGTCGGGCAGCGGAGTGGTCAGGCCGGCCGTGGAGGTGGTGAAGTTGATGCGCACCTTCGTCGTGACGCTGCCCGGCCCGGGCGTGGCCGTGACCGGCACCGCCAGTGCGTAGGCCCCCGTCGCATCGGTGGTGGTGCTGTCGATGTTCGCGTAGATGGTGCTGCCGGGGGCCGTCTCGCGCTGGAAGACGAGTCGCGTGTTGCCGAGGCGGACGGTGTTGACCTTCGTGGAGTCGGTCCAGACGACGGTCAGCGAGCCCGACACGGCGGCGCCGAGGCGCACGCGCAGCAGGCCGGAGGTGTCCGTCGCACCGGCCGCGATCGTGAGGCCGATGGAATCACCCGTCTGGGCCGACACGGAGGCGGTGGACGTGGCGCTCGAGAAGGCGCGGAGGCTCGAGCGAATGACGTACTGTCCGGGCAGGAGGCCGAAGAAGCGGACGACGCCCCGCGACGCCGCCGGGGCCGTGGTGCCCGGCGTCGTGAGCGACGCGATCAGCGTCGTGTCGCCCTTGCGATAGAGGTTGAGGCGCGTGCCACCCGCGGCGTCGTTGATGAACACGGCGGTCGGCGTGCGCGAGGTGTCGGTCTGGACCCGGATGGCGATGTTGCCGGTCGTGGTCGCGTCGAGCTGCAGGGCCGGTCCCGCGGCCTCACCCTCGCAGGCGGTGAGGAGGGCGGCACCCGCAAGCACCGCGACCGGAAGCTGTGAAAAACGCATGGTCGTGATCTCGTGGAAT
>JANLSF010000474.1:0-2848 GCA_031362285.1 Gemmatimonadota bacterium
CCACACGACGCCCATCCGGCCGGCCACCAGTCGATCCGACAGCCACCCGCCCAACGGGATCGACAACAGCGTGAGCACCCACGGCAGGCTCGAGACCCACTCGCTCTGGGCGAGCGTGAACTTCCGCTCCTGCACGAGGTAGAGGTAGAACCAGAAGATGAAGATGTAGCCCACGTAGCCCTGCAGGGTGTAGCTCGCGGTGAGCGCCACGAAACTTCGCGTGCGCAGCTGCCCCCGGTTGCGCGGGGCAACGGAGCGCGTGGCATCGCCCGCACGCTCACGAGCCGTCGGGGCCGGCTCCCGGACGAGCGCCCACGCCACGGCCACGAGGACCGCGGGGAGCGCCGTCACGAGCATCGCCGTGCGCCAGCCGAAGCGCGTCATCAGCTCGGTGACGAGCGGCGGGGCCGCCGCCGAGCCCACCCCGATGGCGGCCAGCACGAAACCGTTGGCGCGCCCCTGATGGGCGGGGGTCACCCAACGCGAAATCCCCAGCGCGGCCGCGGTGAACGTCGGCGCCTCGGCCACACCGAGCAGCACGCGCAGGGCGATCAACGACGGCAGCACCCCCAGCACCGCCAGCACGCCCAGGCCGGCTCCGCTCATCAGCACCGTCGCCAGCGCCCATCCGATGGCGGCCACCAGCAGCACGCGCCGTGTACCCCACCGGTCGGCCAGGATCCCGGCGGGGATCATGCAGAGCGCGTAGCCGGCGCCGAAGGCGGAGAAGACCCGTCCCATCTGCACCTGCGAGATCCCGAACTCGCGCATCAGCGGCTCGCCCGCCACCGTGATGTTCACGCGCGCGAGGTAGCTCGCGATGGCCGATGCGGCCAGCAGGCCGACCCAGTTCCACCGGCCGCGCACCGTCACGGTGCGAGCCGCCGGTGCATGATCAACTCGGCGACGCCGGGCACGATGTAGTCGGGCACCTCCCCCACCTGCACGAAGCCGAGGCGCTCGTAGAGGCGGCGCGCCGCGACATTGAACGACGACACGCACAGGAACAGGTGGCGCGACGGCGGGGCGACGTGCGTGGCCACGAACTCGATCAGTTGCGAGCCCACGCCCAGGCCGCGCGCGTCGGCGGCCGAAGCGATCGACACGATGTACGGCGCACCTGCCAGCCCGCGCGGCCGCACGAGCACGAAGCCGCGGGGGACCCCGCCTGACCTCGCGATGTAGAGCGACGTGTCCGGGAGGTCGGCGAGCACCGCCTCACAGCCGGCGAGGTCGCGCTTGAGGGTGACCCACGGCTCGCTCGAGGCCATGAGCTGCGCCGACCAGGCCCGCTCCGCGGACGACGCCAGGCCGATCTCGATGGGGGCGGTCGGAGAGGTGCCGACGGTGGGCATCGCCCAATGTCCACCGCCGGCGGCGGCTCCGCTATGGGCGGGCGCGGTCCGGGTCGAGGCCCAGCACGGTCACCCCCGCACTCCGGGCGACGTCCATCGCCGTGATCACCTCCTGGTACGTGGCGGCGCGCGCGCCGCGCACCAGCAGGCGCTTGTCGGACCTTGGCGCGTACACAGCCCGGAGGCGTGCCTCGAGCGATGTCGCGTCCACCGGTTCGCGGTTGATCGCGTAGCGCCCCCCAGGGCCGACCTCGAGCACGATCGGCACCGCGTGGCGCATGTCGCCCGCGGCATCGGGATCGGGGAGCTGGGCGTCGATCGCGCGCCGTGAAAGCGGGTACATGACCATGAACATGATCAGCAGCACCAGCAGGATGTCGAGGAAGGGGGTGACGTTGAGGTCGGCATCGGGCTGCGCCATCGTCCGCTCCGGTGTGAGGGTCTCCCCACGATGGTGCGTCCGGATGAGCGGAGCCTGGCGCTTGGATGACCGCACGATGAGCTCGACGTGACGGTTGGATGAAGCCGCCCGAACAGCCGCGGGCCGTCCGCGTGCAGCAGTCGCTCGGACGTGCGGCACCTTGCGACGTCCCGCTGCCGGGCACGATCACCCGACGGGCGCGCCCTCCTCGAGCGCCGTCACCACGGAGAGGAGCCGGGCTTCGACGAGCTCCCGGCGCAGCGCCTCGGTACAGTGCGTGAGCACCTCGGCAGTATGCCGGAAGACCTCGAGCTGTGACTCGGCCCGCACACGACCGTCCCGGTCCTCCTGGCAGCGGCGGGCGCTTCGAACGGCCCGTGACACCCGTCGCGCGTACGCCTCGGCGGCCTGCCGATCCGCGGGCCCGAACTGCCGGTCCGGCTGGTGCGCCAGAAAGCTGAGCACGCCGACCACGGCCGATTCGTCACGGATTCCCACGAGGATGCTGGCCAGAGACCCATCATCGGTGTCGGTGTGGGCAATGCGGCCGAACACCGTGTGCATCAAGGTGTCGCCATGCGCGAACACGGCCGACACGGGGGACCGAGCGGCCGGGGGCCGCGGCAAGTGCGCATCGGTGAAGGCGCGTTGCTCGACGTCGCTCGAGGGATCGGAGTGCTGCGTCACGATCCGGCGCGCCTGTTCCTTCCCGAGTCGGAGGTCGAGCACGCAGATGTCCGCCAAGAACGGCACTGGAAGCTGCACCGCCGCGCGCAGCACCGACTCAAGGTCCGCCTGCTCGGCCAGCGCCTCGATGGCGTCGGCAAAGAAGCGCTCCATGCCGATGGGAATGGGAAGCGAGCGCGCTGGCGGCCCACTCGGCGGCACGTGCACAGGGGTCAAGCGACGATCGAGGGCGGCGGACATGGGTGGTGACTCGGTTGGAGTGGGCGGCGATGACGCGCGAGCTGCGACTGCCAGCGAGTCTCACGGCATGAGTCGCACCACTCCCACCTGCAGCTGCCAGTCTGCGGCCGTGGCCGCGCCCCCCGGGCGCCGCACGGCGAGCCGC
>JANLSF010000488.1:0-1751 GCA_031362285.1 Gemmatimonadota bacterium
GCCGCGGCGACGACGTCGTCGGCCGTGACGTTGGAGAACATGGTGCAACGTAATCGGGCGACAGGTCGAGTGCTTTACACCCCGAGTGCCCCCTGCGCGTCGCCCAGCCAGCGGCGCTCGTATCCCTTGGCGTCGAACTTCTTGTAGGCGCGCTGGAGCGACATGGAGCGGATGGTGCCCCACACGGGGCGCTCTCCCCACGGTCGGTCGAACTTGCCGAAGCACCACTGGATGGAGCCGAACGAACTCGGGTCGCGGCCGTCCAGGCTCCACTTGTTGTTGAGGTGCACGAGGTGGGCGAGCGCCTCGGAGTACGTCGCGGTCCAGGTGAGCACCGACTTGCCCCAGTACATGCGCATGACGTTGTGGACGGCGCCGCTGGCCACCAACTCACGCTGCGCGGCATTCCAGAGCGGCTCGTGTGTCTCGGCGCGCTCGAGTTGGTCGCGCGTGTAGATGGCCTCGCGCTCGTCGTCCACGTGCTTGCGCATGGTCTCGTGCACCCACGGGGGCAGCGCGTGGAGGGTGGCGAAGCGGGGGTTGTGGGTGCAGAAGTTGAGCGAGAGTTCGCGCCAGGTGATCAACTCGTCGAGGAACTTCTCCACGGCGTCGCGCGGGCCTCGGGCGATGGCGGCGCGCGCCACCTCGGCGGCGCTCACCTGACCGAAGTGCAGGTAGGGGGAGAGGCGGCTCGAGCCGTGCGTATCGGTGGGGTCCGAGCGGCGCGCTTCGTAGTCGCCGAGCGCGCCGTGGCAGAAGGCGTCGAGCCGCGCGAGGGCGGCGTCGCGTCCGCTCACGAGGGTGGTCACCGGGGGCACGGTGTGGTCGATCTCGCAGGCGGCGATCTCGGCGGCCAGGTCGGCGGAGGCGAGGTCGAGCGCGTCGAGTTCGAGGCCATCGAGCAGCGAGGGCTTGAACCGCGCTTTCGGCGGGCGGTCCTGCACGGGCTGCAGCGCGTGGTCGCGGATCTTCGCCAGCTTGGGGCGGATGGTGCGCGCGGCCCACTCCTCCTTGGTGAACGCGGCGGCGGGGAGCACCCCGTGCGAGTCCACGGCCACCACCGTCACGTCCGCGCGGTCGGCAAATCGCCTGGTGCGCTCGGCGATGCCGGCGGTAGGGAAGGCATCGGTGACCACCGTCACAGCCCGGGAGGCGATGCGGTCGACCACGCGACGGTCGTCGTTGCGCCGGCGCCGCAGGGAGAACCGGTAGGTCAGCCCGAGCGACGGGGCGCGAGCGGCCAGTGCGCGGGCGTTCTCGAGGATGAAGGCGTGGATGCGGTCGCTGGCGTGTTCGTAGGTCGGGTCGAGCCCCTGGTAGATCAGGAGCGGGCGACCCAGCCGGTCGGCCTCGCGGGTGGCCAAGCGGAGGGCCCAGTTCTCCTCGAAGCGATGCGTAGACTGCATCCAGTACAGCACATAGGCGCCCGTGGGACGCTCGTGAGCGTCGTTCAGGGGCCGTTGGCGCAGGGCCAACTGGTCGATGACGAAGGGGCTGTCGAGGGTGTGCATCTTGTTGTGCGAACGGCACTTGGGAGGCGCGTGTTCCCTATGGGAGCGCGAGCGCGTTCGGCTTGACTTGGGGGTGGTGCGACGTAAGTTGTTGGAGGTCACGGCCCTGCGCTGTTCGGCGGGGCCGTTTCCTATGGCCGGGTCGGTCGTCTGATGGAAAGACCGATACTTGGGCCAGCGGGGCTGTAGCTCAGCTGGGAGAGCGCTGCAATCGCACTGCAGAGGTCAGGGGTTCGATCC
>JANLSF010000503.1:0-1656 GCA_031362285.1 Gemmatimonadota bacterium
CGGAACGTTCCGGCGCGCGCGCCCCGGCTCCGGCTACGCCCACGTCCGCCAGCCGATGAGGCCCCAGTAGGCCAGGTACGCGGCCGCGACCAGGTTGAGCGCCAGCACGACGCGCGCGCTCGAGAGCGAGATCCGCTCCCAGCGTGACGTGGACGGACCGCCGCCGAACGCCACGCCCGCGCCCACGAGCGCCAGGGCGCCGAACAGCAGCCCCATTGCCCACATCCCGCCGCTGAACAGCGTGAGGCGGCCGAGCATGTTCAGCTCGCCACCGCTCGCGATCACCAGGACGACATCCGCCGCGAGCACGCCGGCCGCCAGGCCCGCCCAGCGCCACGGCGTGGCTGCTGCCGCTCGCGAGGACGGGGTCTTCCGCAGCCGACGCACGATCCACCGGATGCCGCCGAACAGCATGGCCACAAGGGAGAGCACGATGCCCGCCAGCCAGAGGGCGGACAGGACCAGGCTGAGCACGGCCTGCGCCCCCGACACGCGCTCCAACGATGCGCCCAGTCTTGACCCGAACGCCTCGATCCCTTCCGGGCGATCGTTTGCCTCGTCGGCCACGAAGGCGAGCGTGGCCGCTCCCTCGCCGTGCGCGCGAAAGCGCAGGCTGTCGACGGGGGTGAACATCACGGCGTCTTCGAACACCGGCTTCACGCGCATGGTGCTGTCGGTGAACGTCACGTGCGCCAGGGAGCTGATGCGCTCGAGGAAGTACAGGTGCTGCTGCCGGGGCGACACCGAGTGGTACCAACCGGCGTACCGCCCGCGCACCGATGCCGCGATGGCCCCGCGTGCGGGCGCCGGCGGCGGCGTGAGCCCCTGCGTCACGTACGCGCGCACCAGTTTCATGATCATGCCGAAGGCCGCACCGTTGCCGGAGTTGATCTGGAACGCGTAGCCCACGCCGTACGCCGGCATGTAGCTCAGGTCCGAGAGCCCGCCCTCCACGCCCCCGTTGTGCGAGGTCCAGGTGTACCCTGTGCTGTCGGTGGTGCGGTACATGTGCAGGCCGTACCCCAGCGTGAGTCCGGCCCGCGCGCCGGCCGACGCTTCGGAGCGCTCCAACCGCTCCAGCGACTCGGCCGGAAGCAACGCGTGGCCGTTCGCGGTGCCGCGACCGAGCAGGAACCGCACGTACGCCGCCATGTCGTGCGAGGTCGCATTGATCGACCCCGCCGGCCGGATGAAGACGTGCCAGTACGGCACGGCGGTGACGCCATCGGCATTGTACAGGGTGGCCACCGGGAAGCGCGTGCTGTCCGGGCGCATGTACGTGGCCGTCGCCATGCCGATCGGGCTGAACCACCGCTCCTGCACCACCTGCTCGAACGGCTTCCCCTCGATCAGCTCGATGATGCGCGCCACGATCGCCGGACCGGTGTTGCAGTACGAGAAATGCGTGCCCGGCCGCCAGCGCGACACGCGGGTGGCCGAGTCGAGGGCGAGTCCCGCCACGAGCGTGATCGGGGTGGGGTCGCTGTTGGCATACGACTGGAGCGAGTTGTCATCGAACCCGCTCGTGTGCTCCAGCAGGTGCACGATCCGGATCGGGTCGGTGGACTCCCACGCGTTCTTGAAGTAGACCCCCGGCAACCGCTTCGACAGCGGGTCCTGCAGCGAGAGCTTCCCCTCGCGCTCGAGCGCCAGCGC
>JANLSF010000508.1:0-3909 GCA_031362285.1 Gemmatimonadota bacterium
CTCGGTCACGGTGCCCGTCTTGTCGAGCACGATCGTCGTGACGTCCCCGGCACGCTGCAGCGCCTCGCCCCCCTTGATGAGCACCCCCAGTTCGGCGCCCTTCCCCGTGGCCACCATCACGGCCGTGGGAACGGCGAGCCCCATGGCGCACGGGCAGGCGATGATCAGCACCGCCACCGCCGCCGCGAAGCCGCGCACGGCCGGCGCGTCGCCGGCGAGGACGTACCAGAGGGTGAACGTCACGAGGGCGATCGCCACCACCACCGGCACGAAGACGCCGGAGATCCGGTCGGCCAGGTGCTGGATCGGGGCGCGCGATCCCTGCGCGTCGCGCATGAGGCGCACGATCTGCGCCAGCACGCTGTCGCTGCCCAAGGTCGTGGCGCGGTAGCGGAAGGCGCCCAGCCCGTTGATCGTCCCGCCGATCACGCGATCACCCGTCGTGCGCACAACCGGCAGCGACTCGCCGGTGAGCATCGACTCGTCCACCGCGCTCTCGCCGCTCTCGATCGTGCCGTCCACCGGGACGCGCTCGCCCGGGCGCACGATCACGAGGTCGTCGCGCGTGACCGCGTCCACCGGGACGTCGAGCGTCAGCTCCCCGCGCAGCACGCGGGCCGTCCTGGGCTGCAGGTGCACCAGCGCCCGGAGCGCCGCCGACGTGTTGCGCTTGGCGCGCGCCTCGAAGGCATGGCCGGTGAGGATGAGGGCGATGATGATGATCACCGCCTCGTAATAGACGTCCGCACTCATCCCCCGCGAGGTGAACAGCCCCGGGGCGACGGTCGCCACCACCGAATAGATGAAGGCCGCGCCGGTGCCGAGCGAGATGAGGGTGTTCATGTCGGCGGCGCCGTGGCGCAACGCCGACCAGGCCCGCGTGTAGAAATCCCGCCCCGCCCACAGCATCACGACGAGCGTGACCACGAGCAGTGGCCATGCCGCGGCGCCCATGAACTCCATGGGCAGCAGCATGGGCACCACCATGGCCACGACCCCGATCGCGCCACTCACGATTGCCTTCCGCTTGAGGTCGGCGAACTCGGCCGCACCGGCCCGGTCGCGCGCCTCCTGCTCCTCGAAGGCGGTCTCGGTGGGTGAGGCGAGGTCGGCGCCGTAGCCGCTGTCACGGATCGCCTCGACGAGGCGCTCCGGGGTGACGACGGCCGGGTCGAAGGTGACCGTCGCATTGTTCATCATCAGGTTGACCGTGGCGTCGCTCACGCCGGGCTCCTTCTGCAGCGTGCGCTGCACGCGCGCCTGACAGGCCGCGCAGGTCATCCCCGTGACGGGAATGCGGATCGTGTCGGCCACCGCGCTCACGCCGCGACGACCGCCGCGTAGCCGTCGTCGGTCACCGCCTGTGCGATCCGGCTCGGCGCCACGGTCGCGGCATCGTAGCGCACCACGGCGGAGCCGATGGCCACGCGCTCCACCTCCACACCGGGCACGGCCTTGAGGGCCTTGGTCACCGCGCCGACGCAGTGGCCACAGGACATGCCGTCGATCTTGAGCGTGAGTTCGGTCATCGATTCCTCCGGAGATTGCGGGCGACAGGGGGCCTGCGTGCCGAGCGGCAGCGGCCGCGGATGGGTACCCTCTGGGGGTATATGATATGTACCCCCTCCCCCTATGTCAATCGCTCAATCGTGCGAGGCGTCGGTCCCCCCAACGCGAAAGCCCGGATCCTCTTGAGGATCCGGGCTTCGCGTAGTGGTGCGCGTACCAGGAGCGGGCGACGGGACTCGAACCCGTGACGTCCAGCTTGGGAAGCTGGCATTCTACCAACTGAATTACGCCCGCAAGGTGCTACGTCTGGAACAATACCGGCCATCCCTGCACCGCACAAGCATCGGCGCCTGCGGTCCTGCAACCGTAGCCGCAGCATCAGTTACGGGACCTCAAGTCCGCTGCCTCCCTATCCGACTCCGGCCCCCTCTTGCGCGTCACGCCCAAGTGTATTACTGTACCGACACACCACCGACCGGAGTACCGCCCGCGTGTTCGAGCAGGTTGACCCCCGCGCCGCCACCCCGCTGTATGCACAGATCGCCGACGGCGTGCGTCTCGCCATCGCGCGCGGGGAACTCGCCACCGGCGAAGGGCTCCCGTCGGTGCGCCAGCTCGCCGCCCAGTTGCGCATCAACCCGGCCACCGTGTCGCAGGCCTACCGTGAACTCGAAACCGAGGGACTCGTCGAGATGCGCCAAGGTGCCGGTTCTTTCGTGGCCGACGTGAGCGCCGACATCCGCGCCCGCGATCGCACGTCCCGCCTGCGCACTGCCGTGCGCGCCCTCCTCGCCGAGGCCTCGCGCCTGGGCGCCTCCCCCGACGACCTCCGCTCCGCCCTCGACGCCGAACTCGGGAGACCCGTCAAGTGAAGCTCGCCATCGAACTCACCGGCGTGCACGTGCACTACGGCAGGAGCTTCGAGCTCAAGGACCTCGATCTCAAGGTCCCCAAGGGCTCGGTGTACGGCTTCCTCGGGCCCAACGGCGCGGGCAAGTCCACCACCATCCGCACGCTCGTCGGCATCGTGCGCCCGGACCATGGCACGGTGCGCGTGCTCGGTCACGACATGCGCACCGAGGCACCGCGGGCCCTGCTGCGCACGGGCTACGTGCCCGAGCGTCCGCACCTCTACCGCCAGCTCACCGTCGCGGAGTCGATCCGCTACCACAGCGCCTGGTTCCCCACCTGGGACAAGCTGTGGGCCGAGCAGTTGCGGGGCGCCTTCGCGCTGAACCCCGAGACCACCGTGGGCCGGCTGTCGAAGGGCGAGGCCGGCAAGCTGATGATGCTGCTCGCCCTCGCGCAGCGGCCGGAATTGCTCGTGCTCGACGAGCCCACCGACGGCCTCGACCCGGTGGTGCGCCGCGACGTGCTCGCCGCCGTGCTCGACTACGTGAGCGAGACCAACGCCACCGTGTTCATCTCGAGCCACCTCATCCACGAGCTCGAGCGCATCTGCGACTGGGTCGGGGTGCTCGAGCAGGGTGCGCTCGTGGCCGAACTGCCGATGCACACCTTCAAGGAAGGGATCAAGCGGCTCCGCGTCTCCAAGGCGCCGGCGAACCTCCCCGTCACCCCGTTCGTGCTGCTCGCGCGCACGCCGGGGCTGGGCGCCGTGGAGGAGTGGGTGGTGCGTGGGTGGCAGCCGCCCATGTCGGTCTGGTTCGAGGGAGTGGGCGCGTCGCTCCGCGAAGTGGTGGACCTGGACCTCGAGGAGAGCTTCGTGGAACTGCTGCGCACGGCGCGCGCGGCGCGCCAGCGGGGGGCCGCCTGATGCTCAGGGCCGTGCTGCTCAATCAATGGCGCCAGCTGCGCTGGTTCGTGTTCATCTTCGCGATCCTCGCCTTCGCCACGCCGGTGATCACCGCCGCGACGCTCGGCGGCTTCGACCTGCACAACCAGCCCGTGCGCGACGTCCTCTCCACCTTCGCTGCCGGGGGCGTGATCTTCGTCCCCATCGCCTTCCTGCTCGGCGTCACCGTCGCCGTCGGGCCGTGGTCCTCCGACAGCACGCTCGGCTTCGTGTACCTGCTCGTGCATCCGGTCCCGCGGTGGTACCTCGTGCTCCTGCGCTACGTCGCCGGACTCCTCCTCGTGGGCATCCCGGTGGCAGCGGCCCTCGGGTCCACCCTCCTCGTGAGCGCCGTCGTCACGCCGCCCGAGTTCGTGCAACCCTATCCCTTCGGTCTCACGCTCCGCTTCGCCGCGGCGACCGTCGTGCTGTTCTCGGCCTTCTTCGGTGCGGCGTCGATTCCCACCAAGGGCGCGGGCGACCCGGGGGCCGAACGCACCGCCGTGATCGTGGTGGTGAGCGTCGCCGCCGTCATCCTCGGCACGGCCTGGCTCGATCACGCGCTCTTGAACGATGAGCTGTCGCGCGCGGCCGGCCGGTTCTTC
>JANLSF010000521.1:0-6483 GCA_031362285.1 Gemmatimonadota bacterium
CGCGGAGCGGGTGCGCGCGCTGCACGAGAGCGAGGCCCTGGCCGGGTGACCCGCGTCGGCGTCGTCGGGCACCGCGGGTACGACGACCTTCCAGGCATCCTGGGACGCCTGACCACGCTTGCCCCCACGCTTGGCGTCTCCTTCGCGTTCGAGCGGGAGTTGCACGAACTCGTTCCCGGGAGCGAGCTGCTCGCGTCGCCCGAGGGACTCGACGGCTTGATGACGCTCGGAGGCGACGGCACGCTCCTGCGGGCGGCGCGGTGGCTCGGCCATCACTCGGTGCCGATTCTCGGGGTGAACCTCGGCCGACTCGGATTCCTCACGAGTTGCTCGGGCTCCGAGATCGACGACGCGCTGCGTCGCTTCGCGGCGGGAGCGTACACGGCCGAGAAGCGGATGGGGCTCGAGGCCGTGGCGCTCAACGCCGACGGGCATCCGCACGCGTCGCTGCGGGCCCTCAACGACGTGGTCCTGCACAAGGGCGGCTTCGCCCGCGTGCTGCGCTTTCGCGTCACGATCGATGGGGAGTCGGTGGGGGTGTACTCGGGCGATGGCGTGGTGGTGAGCTCTCCCACCGGCAGCACCGCGTATTCGCTGTCGGCGGGAGGGCCGGTGGTGTTCCCCACGGTGGAGTCGATCGTCGTGACCCCCGTGTCGCCGCACACGCTCGCCGTGCGACCGCTCGTGTTGCCGCCCACGTCGGAAGTGCGGCTGCGTGCGGAAGATGGACCCGAGGAGCTTTTGGTTACCGTCGACGGGCAGGTGGGCAGCACCTTCAGCGGTGGACATACGCTGGTGATACGCCGGGCCTCGTCGTCAGTGCGGATCGTCCGCTTCGACGGGAACTCCTTCTTCTCGGTGCTGCGCCGGAAGATGGGCTGGGGCGGACTCGCCGAGCGCGACGAACCCGGTGCATGCTGACCGAACTGCGCATTCGCAATCTCGCCATCATCGAACACCTCACGCTGCCGTTGGCCCCGGGATTCAACGTCCTCACGGGCGAGACGGGCGCGGGCAAGTCCATCATCGTCGGCGCCCTCGGGCTCCTGCTCGGCGAACGCGCCTCGGGCGATGCCGTCCGCACCGGCACCGACAAGGCCGTGGTGGAGGGGGACTTCGAGATCGGCGCGCACGAAGGCATCCGGGCGCTGCTGGATGCCCGGGGGCTCGAGGCCGAGGACGGCATGCTCGTGCTCAAGCGCGAGGTCGCGGCCACGGGGCGGGCCCGCGGATGGGTGAACGGCACCTCCGTCACCGCGACCGTCCTCGCCGAGTTGGGCGCAGCGCTCGTGAGCGTGCACGGCCAGCATGCCTCGCAGGCGCTGCTCGACGAACCGTCGCAGCGGGCGATCCTCGATGCGTTTGCGGACGCCGCGACGGACGCCCGCGGCGTCGCCGCAGCGGCGGCGGAACTCGCCAGCGCCCGGCGGGCCATCGAGTCGCTGCGCGCGCGCACCGCCGAGGCGGAACGCCGGGCCGACTGGCTGCGCCACGTGGGTCGCGAGATCGCCGACGCGCGGCTGTCGCACGGCGAGGACACGCGCCTGGACGACGAGGCCCGGCGCCTCGAACACGCCGATGAGCTTCGCACCGTGTCGTCGGGCCTCTCCGACGCGCTCGAGGGGGACGAGGAGGCGCTGCTGACGCGGCTGGGCGGGCTCCAACGGACGCTCGCCCACCTCGTGCGCATCGATGGCACGCTGGCGCCGTTGCAGGAGGCGTTCGACAGCGGGTACTACGCGCTCGAGGCGCTGGCCCGCGAGCTCTCCGCGTACTCGTCGCGCGTCGAACTCGATCCGAACCGGCTCGTCGAGGTCCAACGGCGCCGCGACCTCGTCTTCAAGCTGATGCGCAAGCACGGACCGGCGCTTGAGGACGTGATCGCCACCGGCGAGCGGGCCGCCGGCGAGCTGGCGCTGCTCGACGGCGCCGGCGGGGACCTGAGCGAACTGGAGCGCCGGGAAACGGCCGCCGAGGCGGCCCTGCGCGATTCGGCGGCGCGGCTGACCAAGCGACGCACGGCGGCGGCCACGCGGTTGGCCCGCGACGTCGACGCGCTGCTGCCCTCGCTGGGGATGCCCGACGGGCGATTCACGGCCGCCCTGATGCCGCTGGCGGCGCCCGGTCCGACCGGGGCCGAAACGGTGGAGTTCCGCGTGACGCTCAACCAGGGGCATGAGGCGCGCGCGCTGGCACGGGTGGCGTCCGGCGGCGAACTCTCGCGCGTGATGCTCGCCCTGACCACGATCCTCGCACGCCTCGATCACGTGCCGACGCTCGTGTTCGACGAGGTCGACGCCGGTATCGGCGGGCGCGTCGGACTGCAGGTGGGGGAGGCCATGCGCCGGGTGGCCGGGCACCACCAGGTCTTCGCGATCTCGCACCTGCCGCAACTCGCGGCTCGCGCACACCACCACATCCGGGTGAGCAAGGGGGCCAAGGGGGGCGTCACCACGGCCGACGTCTCCGTGCTCGCTGGCGACGACCGCGTCGTCGAGATCGCCCGCATGCTGGGGGGCGATGACGAGAGCGCCGTGAGCCAGGCCCATGCGCGCGAATTGCTCGCGCAGGCCGCGCCGCCAACGGTCGAGGAACGAGAAGGGCGCCGGCCATCACGGAGGCGCTGATGGGAAACGCCATGGGAACTGTCGGACCGATCGCACGGTAGGGTACGTTCTACCCATCCCCCCCCGTCCCGGATGTCCCATGCGACCCATCGTGCTGACCGGCTTCGTCCTGCTCTCCGCGTGTGCCTCCCAGACGGGAGGAACGACGCTGCCTCCGGGGTCCGGCCCCGCCACGGTCTATGAAAACACCCGCATCGCGAGCAATGGCACGAGCGACGCGTCGATGGACCGCGACGTCCAGTCCACGAAGTTCGTCTCGAGCGCGACGATCGCGAAGCCCCTCGATGCGGTGTGGGGCGCGCTGCCCGACATCTGGGCGGCGCTGGGCCTGACCGTCGACGGGATCTCGCCGAAGGACCATCGGCTGCAGAGCGGGATCATCCGCGCGCGCCGGCAGCTCGGCAAGGTGAATCTGTCGCGGTATGTCGACTGTGGCCGCTCCACGATCGGGCCCAATGCCGACTCGTACTTCATCGCCCTCAAGGTCGAGACCGTGCTGAGCGGGACGGATGGGGCGGTCGTGATCCAGAGCGCCCTGCAGGCCACGGGCGAGGGAACCGGCAACGGCGGCCAGAACATGCGCTGCAGCTCGACGGGCGAACTCGAGAACCGGATCGCCGACCGGGTTGCGGCGCGCCTCAAGTAGCGTGGGCGTGGCGCAGCGGGTGCGGCAACTGGCCTGCCTCGCGCTCGCCCTGGCCGCCAGCGCCCCGCGCGTGGCGCGGGCGCAGGAACGGAGCCGGTTGGTGCCGGAGTTCGTGGCCGGCGTGCACCTGACGTACCCGCTCGGCGTGACCGGCATGTTCGGGCTCGCCTGGCTGTCCCGGGGCGACCTCGGACAGGGACCCTTCGTCTCATGGGAACCGACCCAGTCGGGCCAGAAAGGCTCGCTGGGGTGGTACGTGAAGGACGGCGGCACGCTCTCGGTCGCGGCGTCGGCCGTGCGCACGGGCTCGAGCGTGCGCGGCGTGGATGCGCGGGCAAGCTACGTCGGCGCGGAGGTCCGCGTCGGCTTCATCGCCACGCTCACGCTCGGCGCGTACGCCAGGACGGGCAGCACCGGGAACTCGCCGTGGATGGTGCTCGGCGGCCTCGGGATCCAGTTCTAGCTAGTCGCGCTTCTTGTCCTTCAGCATGCGCCCGAGCATGCCCGGCACGCCGTCGAAGAGCAGCGCGGTCGCAAGTCCAACCAGCGGCCACATCGTCCATTGCCCGCCGTACCAGTGGTGCACGCCGGCGTACCAGAGCGTCGTGGTCGGCAGGAAGAAGAAGCCGAGCACGGGCCAGACGGGAGCGGAGAACACCCCGACCAGCCACGAGGTGAAGAACCACAGGCCGGCAATGACGAGGCGCGGAAAGGCGAGCGCGAGGACGACGGCGAAACAGGGCATGACGGGATTCCAGGACGAGAGGGAGCCGGGGTCGCGCGTTCTGGCGAAGGTTACGGACCCTGGCCGAACAGCCCGGTGATGACACGAAATTCGAGCCGGTCCTGCATCACGAAGGCGGTGGTCTCGCCGCCCACGGTCCACACGCGCTGCCAGCGGATATCGAGGGGAATGCGCGTCTTGCCGCGGCCGTGTGCGGGGACGGTGGAGTAGGCGAGGCCGACGCCGAACCGGTGCGCAATCTGGTGCGGGCTGTTCAACTGCGAAGGGTCGAGCAGCACCGGCACGTTGGTGTACGGATCCGTGGCCGTGATCGGCCCACCGGAGAAGGTCGACCCGCGTCGGAGGAACAGGAAGTAGTCCGCCGAGGCTGCGAAGTAGCCGTTGAACATCCAGCGGGGCGTGACTTCGAGCTCGGCGTAGTCCCCGAGCTGCCGGCTCACCGACTGCTGTCGCCAGGCCGGCACCAGCGCCTCGCGCGCGCCGAGGGGGATGCGCCGCTCCAGGCGGTCGGCCAGCAGGTGCGTGTACCGTCCGGTGACGGACGCCCAGAAGTGGTCGCCGACCGCGAGGTCGGTGGTGGTGCGCAACTCGATGCCGGTGGCACCATCCGCGACGCCGACGTCGAGGAACTGGCCGTTGTAGCGACGACCCGCCGTCGGGAGGCGCGCCGTGAGCCCGGCCACGCTGCGGAAGCGCACGCCGCGCGACGCGCCGGCGCCACTGTCGCGCGTCGCGACGTCCACGGAGTTGAACCACTGCCAGCGCGCCGTGACCTCGATATCGCCAAGCGCCGAGCGTTCGAGCGAAGTCAGGGTGTCGCCGCGCACGCCGTAGCCGGGCGTGAGCAGCACGGTGTTGAAATCGGCGAGCGCCATGCGCGCGGCGGCCGACACCGGGCGCGCCGAGATCGGGTCCGCGCCTCCCACCGGAATCCCGAGCGCCGTGCGCAACTGCGCATTGAGAAGGGCGAACCGGGTCGACAGCGCGGTGGAGAGCGCGCTGCCGGACGTGGGCGCGAACCGGCCCGTCGCTCCGAAGACCGCCGCGACACCGCTGCCGAGCGACGCGGTGTTGGCGGCGAGCGACACGGTGGCGGCGCAGCCGGCGCCGGGGGCAGCGGTGAAGCACGCGGGGAAGGCGGCCTGCAACGCCGACACGGCGGCATTGGCTTGCGTCTGCACCAGCGTGGCCTGACCGGCGATCGCGTTGCTGCCGAAGCCCGGGTTGAGCCCGAGGTTGGCCGGCGACGGATTGCCGCGATTGATGTCGAAGACCGCACTCACGTAGCTGTTCACGAGCGGCAGGCTCACCCCCACCGTCACGCGCTTCGTGACGCCGACCTCGATGGCGAGCGGGATGACGTCCTGGTGGAACTCGCTGCGCAGTCGCGTCGCGCCGAGCGAGACGCGCGCCGTGGGGTCGCCGAGGGCAGTGCGCAGGCCGTCCTGCGTGGGAGCGAGGCCGCCAAAGAACTCCACGCCGGCGTCGGCACTGGTGAAGGCGCCGTTGATGGCGATGCGCTTCCCGTTGCCGTCGAGCGACTCGTCCCACACGGACCAGCGCGAGCCCAGGCTCCACCGCAGGTCACCGCGGCGGAGCACCGAGGCGTCTTCGCCGGCGCCAATGAGCCGCTGGGCCCGGAGTTGGGAGGACGCACAGGCCGTGAGGCCGAGGGCCAGCGCCAGCATGCGCCGGTATCCGGCACGTCGCGACGCGCTGAGGGAGAAGTTCCGCACGCGTAAGGATAACGGCGCGGTGGCGCCGGGCGCGATGCACGGCGAGCTTTCGCGCACGTCCCCCCGTCCCCCGACATGACCCCGATCATCCCCCCCAGCACGAGCTGGCAGTTCACCGGCAATCACTGGCTCACGCTCCCGTGCATCGATCCCCTCGACGGCGCCATTCACGCCATCGGGGTGCTCCACCGTGGGGCGCGCGCCGCCGTGGAATTTGCCGGGACGCGGGACTTCACGGCCGGAGGGGGACCCGGGCTGCTCACGCCACGCGTGCGCATGAACGGTGCCGAGCGGCAGCTCGCGGAGGGCGGCATCGCGTGGGAGCGTGCGATGTCGTGGTTGCCGACGTTCACGGCGAAGCTCGATGACGTGGTCCTCCGGGGCACCGTGTTCGCGCCCTGCGGCCGCGATGCCGACATGGCGGGCGCCGTCTATGCCATCACCATCGAGAACCGCGGCGCGCGCGCGGCCACCCTCGAGATTGCCCTCGACGGGACGCTGGGCCACCGCCAGCAGCGCGTGCGCACGCCACGGGCGTACGACGACGCCCACCGCGTGGTGGCCGCCGAGCAGGGGATCGTGGTCATGGAGGGAGCGGCGCTGCCGGGCGTGGTGTCGCTTGCCGTGGGCGCCGATGGCGATGCCCAGGTGGTCGTGCGCGACGGCACGACGCCCGGCTTCACCCTCACTGTGACTCGCCTCATCGGGGCGGGGGCCACGGTCGAGGTG
>JANLSF010000529.1:0-2259 GCA_031362285.1 Gemmatimonadota bacterium
CGCGGAGCGGCGCGCCCGCGCGCCCAAGGGGGCCGCGGGCGGCGGGGACGGCGCGACGGGGATGGCGGTGCTTGGGCCGCGCGTGTTGCCGGCCAAGGTGCGGGTCGCCATGCTGGCGGGCGACGTGTTGCGGATCGAGACCCCCGGCGGCGGCGGCTTCGGGGGCGCGTAGGGCGGCCGCAGCACGCAGCACGCAGCACGCGTCTCGCGCCTACAGCGCCGGAATCGCCATGCTGGGGCTGCGGCGGCGGACCTCGCCCGAGTCCACGAGGTTGAACACCTTGCCCCCCACGAACGCCGCGAGGAGGATGGGGTCGATCATGCCGTCCTTCGACTCGCTGTGCAGGATGTCGAGGGCGCGGTCGGGGCTCACCGCCCGCTTGTAGGGCCGATCGGTCGCGGTCAGGGCGTCGTAGATGTCGGAGATCGTCATCATGCGCGTCTGCACCGGGATGTCGTCGCCCTGGATGCCGCGCGGGTAGCCCCGACCGTTCAGCTTCTCGTGGTGCCCGTAGGCGATGTTCGGGATGCCGCGCAGTTCGCGCGTCCACGGGATGCGCTCGAGGAACCGGAAGGTGTGCGTCACGTGCGACTCGATCTCGCGCCGCTCACGGTCGTCGAGGTTGCCGCGCTCGATCATCAGGAACTTGAGTTCGTGCTCGTCGAGCAGCGGCCGCTCGGTGCCCTCGAAGTCGATGTAGTGCTGCTGGCCCACTTCCTGCAGTGCCTGGAAGTTGCGCTCCGCGAGCACCGTGGGCTCGTTCGACGACACGATCGCGTCGAGCCACCGCTGCAGCTCCGTCTGGCGCAGGGCGCGCGTCTCGTCGAGCTGGCCGACGGCGGCCTCGTACCGCTCGCGCCCATGCTCGAGCAGGTAGTTGGCACGCTCGCGCTCGAACTCGATCTCGGCGTGCTGGCGCAGCCAGGCGAACCGGGCGCGGATGGCCCCGAGGTCCCACTGGTAGAGCTTCTTCTGCTTCACCAGCACCTGCTCGCGCACGCCGACCTTGCCGAAGTCGTGCAACAGCGACGCGTAGCGCAGCTCGCGCAGCTCCTCGCGCTTGAAGCGCAGGTCGCGATACGGGGCGCCGGCGCCCCCCGAGTCGACCGCCTGCGCGAGCCCCACGGTGAGCGTCGCCACCCGCCCCGAATGACCGCTCGTGGTCGGATCTCGCTGCTCGATGGCCGTGACCGCCGCCTTCACGAACCCCTCGAACAGCCGCTCGATGTCCTCGTAGAGCATCGAGTTCTCGATGGCGACGGCCGCCTGCGATGCGATCGCCGTCACGAGGTCGCGCGTGCGCGCGTCGAAGGGGATCACCTCGCGCTCGGTCGTCTCGGCGTCGGAGAGGCGCGCCTCGACGTCCCGCTTGCGGTTGATCAGCTGCACGACGCCCACCGTCTCGTCCCGGTGCGTGCGCATGGGGATGACGAGCATCGACTTCGAGCGATAGCCGAACTGCGCGTCGATCGAGCGGTTGAACGTGTAGGCGGCGTCGCTCGGCAGGTCGTACACGTCGGCGAGCACCAGGGGCTCGCCCGTGGCCGCCACGTAGCCGGCCACGCTCGACCGGTTGATCGGGATGGTGAACTCGCGAAACGGGATGTCGGGCAGCGTGAAGTTCTGCGTGTTCTTGAACACCAGCGCGTCGGCGCGCGTGCCGTCGGGGAGCCGCTCAACCAGGTACAGGGAGCCGGCATCGGCGTCGGCCAGCCGGCGCGCCTGCTCGAGGATCATCCCGAGCAGCGTGGAGAGGTCGCGCTCGGTGGAGAGCGCAGCGCCGATCCGCGTGAGCTCGGTGAGCTCCATGTGGCGGTCGGCGGCGGTCTCGCGCGCCAGGCGCTCCTCGGCCATGCCCACCGCCTGACGAAAGGCGCCGCGGAGCACCGTCCCCACGAGCGACGCCGGCGCGTCCCCGGGCAGCCATCCCGACAACCAGTCGAGCCCGGGTTCGTCACCCGGGGCGATCTCCCCGGGTTGACCGACGCCGATCAGCACGACCCGCTCGGCGATCGCCGCGAGCGTCGAGGGATTCCGGAGTGCGGCCGCCCGCATGGCGCCGTCCACCACGCACACGGTCGCGCGGTCCGCCTCGAACTCCGCCGCCGAGGGCAACACGCTCACGCGCATCACCTCGAGGTCGGCGGACGCGCCGACCGGCGCGTCGCCGAGGACACGACCGAGCGGAAGGATGAGGAGCGGCTTCATGCCTGGATGAACGCGGGGGGGGACCAGACAGTTGCGGGACAAAGCGGGAA
>JANLSF010000545.1:0-5714 GCA_031362285.1 Gemmatimonadota bacterium
CGGCGTCATCCCCCAGGTCGGCATCTCGTACCGGTTGTCGGAGCACCACAGCCTCTACGCCAGCGTGGGCGGCGGCATCGAGGTGCCGGCCGGCAACGAGACCGATCCCGCCGGGACGTTCGGCCAGGACACCGTCACCGCCATCAACCCGCTGCTCGAGCCGATCCGCTCCACCACGTATGAAGTCGGCACGCGCCACGGGCTCGGCGCCTGGTCGCTCGGTCCCATCGGCTTCTCGTCGTTCGACTACGACGCGGCCGTGTACTACATCGACGTCAACAACGAGATCGTGCCCTACCGCGGCGGACGCTTCTACTTCACCGCCGGCAAGGCGCGGCGCATGGGGGCCGAACTCGGGATTCGGGCCCGCACGACGTTCGGGTTGGGCATCTCCGGCTCGGCCACGATCTCCGACAACACGTACACCGACTACGTCGTGGACTCGGTGCACTACGGTCGCGCCGGCTTCTCGGCCCGCTACAACGACAAGCGGATCGTGGGGGTTCCGCGCTGGTTCGGCACCCTGCAGGCCGACTATGCGATCCCGGGCCTGTCGTCGCTCAGCATCGGCGCGGGGGTGCAGGCCACCGGCGGGTACTTCGTCGACGACGCCAACACCGTCGGCGTGCCGAGCTCCACCGTGTGGAACCTCACCGTGCGCTCGCCCAAGCTGCTCGACATGGGCGGCATGTCGCTGGGTGGCGCGCTGTCGGTGGAGAACCTGTTCGACACGAAGTACGCGGGGTCGGGCTACCTGAATCCCGATGTCGTGGCCGGCGTGCCGCTCTACCTCGAGCCCGGGCTGCCGCGGACCGTGATGCTGACGCTGGAGTTTCGCCGGAAGTAGCGGGACCCGCTCCAGCGGCCAGACCCGGCCGCTCGACGCCCCGGGACCGCGCGCGCGGTCCGGCGCGTCACATCTCGCGGAGCTCCGGATAGCGCACGCGCGCCACGAGGGTGGCGGCGAGCATGAGCACGGCCGCCCCGCCGATCGCCCAGTCGGCGCCAACGGCGTGGGCCACGGCGCCGGCCCCGAACGCGCCGATCACCTGCGAGACGCCGACCACGAGGAACGAGTACGCGGCCATCATCCGGCCGCGCAGACGGTCGGGCACGGTGGCCTGCAGCAGGCCGTTGGCCACGGCGTTCACGATGATCATCAGGAAGCCGGTGACCATGAGCACCGGAACGGCCAGCGCCATGCTCCGCGTCAACGAGAAGAGCACCAGCAGCAGGGAGAAGCCGATCGCCGAGCGCATGAGGAGATGCCCGCGTCCGCCGCGCGCGCTCCACGCCGCGAGGGCCAGCGCACCAATCACCCCGCCGATCCCGACGCTCGAGAGCAGCACGCCGTAGCCGCTGGCGTCCTGGCCGAGGAGGTCGCGCGCCACCACCGGCATGAGGGTGAGGAACGGCCCGCCGAGCACCGCGTAGAGGCCGATCAGCCAGAGGAGCCCGCGAATGCGCCGCGTGTCGCGCACGTAGTGCACGCCTTCGCGAAGCGCCGCCATGCCGCTCACCCCGTCGTCGCCGGTGCCCATGTCGGCGCCGGCCGGGAGCCGGATCATCGCGAGTCCCACCAGCACCGTGAGGAAGGAGAGGGCGTTCAAGCCGAAGCACCAGGCGATGCCGAGCTTCCCGATGACGATCGCCGCCATCGCCGGTCCGACGATGCGCGCGAGGTTGAACCCGCTCGAGTTGAGCGCGATCGCCCCCTGCAGGTCCTCGCGCCCCACGAGCTCGATCACCAGCGACTGCCGCGCCGGAATCTCGAAGGCGCCGAGGAGGCCGCCCGCCGTGGCGAGCGCCAGCAGCCCGCTGATGCTCAGCCCGCCGCGCCACGTGAACCACCAGAGCAGCGTGGCCTGCACCAGAAACCCCACCTGCATGAACGTGACGAGCCGCAGCTTCCGCACCCGGTCCACGAGGGCGCCGGCGGGGAACGAGAAGAGCAGGATGGGGAGCGATCCCGCGGCCGCCACGAGTCCCACGAGGAAGGCGCTGTCGGAGAGCTCGAGGGCCAGCCACCCCTGCGCCATGCCCTGCATCCAGGTGCCCACGAGCGAGAGCGTCTGGCCGGTCCAGAAGATGCGGAAGTTGCGGTGCCGGCGGAGGGCGCCAAACGGGTTGCGGGCGGCGCGATCGCTCATCCGCGAAAGATGCCCGGTGGGGAACGTCGAAGGGAGAGCCGGGGTTTGCCATCACGGGGCATTGTGGCGGCGCGGCCCCACCCTCCACGTTTCCACGAGCCATGCGCGAGCACACCTACTCCAAGTACAGCCCCGAACTCGCCGATGCGGTGGACCTCCAGTCCCTGCTCGACAAGCTCGCCGACTTCCTGCTGCAATCGGGCTTCGCGGGCCCGCAGCATCCGTACTACGGCGACGAGATGGGCGACGGCGATCGCTCCATGGACGCGCTCAAGGAGGCCATCCTCCAGGCGCTCTTCGACAGCGGGCAGTTCACCCCCGAGATGCTCGAGGCGCTGCGCGGCGAGGGCGACGAGGACGCGCAGGCTCGCCTCGCCAAGATGCTCGACGAGCTGGTCCAGCGGCTCGTGGCGGAAGGGTACCTGAACCTCGAGGCGCCTCCCCTGATGCCCGACTCGCACCAACCGGTGTCGGGCAAGGGGAGCCTGGGCCAGGCCGCGGCCAAGGACGTGCAGTTCAACTTGAGCGAAAAGGGGATCGACTTCCTCGGCTTCAAGACGCTCCGCGGCCTGCTCGGCACCCTCGGCAAGTCGAGCTTCGGCAGCCACGACACGCCCTACCTGGCCACGGGGATCGAGGCGGAGGGGTGGAGCAAGCCCTACGAGTTCGGCGACGTGCTGAACCTCGACGTCAACGAGACGCTCAAGAACGCGCTCGCCCGCACCGGCTCGCTCGAGGTCCCGATGGAGCTCGACTACCCGGACCTGATGGTGCGCCAATCGGAGTACCGCTCGAGCTGCGCCACGGTGCTGATGCTCGATTGCTCGCACTCCATGATCCTCTATGGCGAGGACCGGTTCACGCCCGCCAAGAAGGTCGCGCTCGCCCTCTCGCACCTCATCCGCACCCAGTTCCCGGGCGACACGATCAAGGTCGTGCTCTTCCACGACTCGGCTGAGGAGATCCCGATCTCCGGGCTGGCCAAGGCGCAGGTGGGGCCGTACCACACCAACACGCGCGAGGGGCTCAAGCTCGCGCGCCGGCTGCTGATGGCGCAGAAGAAGGACATGCGCCAGATCGTGATGATCACCGACGGCAAGCCGAGCGCGCTCACCCTCCCCGATGGCCGGATCTACAAGAACTCGATGGGGCTCGACATGAACGTGATCGCCGAGACGCTCCGCGAGGTGGCCGCGTGCCGCAAGAGCGGCATCGTGATCAACACCTTCATGCTGGCCCGCGACCGCGCCCTCGTGGAGTTCGTGAAGCGGATGTCGGCCATCAGCCGCGGCAAGGCCTACTTCACGAACACCATGACGCTCGGGCAGTTCATCCTCATGGACTTCCTCCGCCGGAAGACGAAGACGGTCAGCTGAGCGCGGGCACCGCCTCGCCAGCCAGCGAAGCGGCGGGGGACCGCGTCGGCGCATCCGACGCCAGTGGCGGCATCAGCTTGTACATCACGGGCGTCACGAGGCGCGCGAGCAGCGTGGAGCTGATGAGCCCGCCGATGATCACCGACGCCAGGGGGGAGTAGAGCGGCGAGCCCTGCAGCGCGAGGGGCAGCAGCCCGCCGATCGCCGTGAGGGTGGTGAGGACGATCGGGACGAAGCGGATCTTCCCCGCCTGCTCGATCGCCTCGTCGAGCGCCATCCCCTGCTCGCGCAGCTGGTTGGTGAAGTCCACCAGCAGGATCGAGTTCTTGATCTCGATGCCGATGAGCGCCACGAAGCCGATGACGGCCGTGAACGAGAGCGAGAAGCCGCCCACGAACAGCGCCAGCACGCCGCCCACCACGCCGAGCGGAATGACCGAGGCCACGATCACCATCCCCTTGAACGTCTTGAACTCGAGCACGAGGATGGCGAGGATGCCGAAGACGGCCACGAGGATGGCCGCCCCCAGCCCGCCGAAGCTCTCCTGCCGGCTCTCGATCTCGCCGGCCGCCACCAGCGCGTACCCGCGCGGCAGCTCCCACGTCGCGAGCCGCGCCAGCACCGCGCGCGTCACCTTGTCGGTGTTGTATCCGGTGGCGACGTCGCTCGTGACCGTCACGGTGCGATCGCCGTCCACGTGCTCGATGAGCGGCGACGACGCCTCGAAGCGGATCGACGCGAGCTGGTCGAGCGGCACCAGCGCGACGGTGAGGCTCGGCACGAAGGTGCGCCGGAGCGCCGAGAGCTCGGCGTGGCCGCCGCGCGGCAGCCGCACCGTCACCGCGTACTCCTGCCCATCGTCGGCCCGGATCGTGCCGGCCGGCAATCCGGCCACGGCGAGCCGCACGGTGCGGTCGATCTCCGCCGTGGGAACGCCGAGCAGCCCCGCCTTCGCCCGGTCGATCTCGAGCTTCAGGTCCGTGCGCGAGACGCGGAGCGGATTCACCACCGTGCGCGTGCCGGGCACCGCCGCCATCTCCCGCTCCAGCCGCGCCGCGAGCGACCGCAGCGTGTCGAGGCTCGTGCCACGGATGCGCAGCGCGATCGGGGCGTCGAGCGGCGGCCCGTTCTCGAACTCCTTCACCTCGATGCGCGCGCCGGCGTAGGCGTCGAACCGGGTCCGCAGCGAGTCGTACCAGAGCGGCGTGCGCGCGGGGTCGAAGTGGTCGATCAGCACGAACAGCTCGCCGACGTTGGTGCGCTCGTTGCTGGCCCAGATGTTGTAGTACACCTGCGGATTGCCCTTCCCCACGTTGGCGTACACGTGCCGCACGTGCGGGCTGGCCAGGAGGGTGCGCTCCACCTCGCGGACCGCCTTGTCGGTGGCGGCAAGCGAGGCGCCGTTGGGCGCCTCCACCGTGACGCGGAACTGCGGCGTCCCCGCCTTGGGAAAGAGGGAGAAGCCGACCACCGGCACGAGGGCCAGCGCGCCCGCGAACAGCGCCGCGGCCCCGGCCAGCACGAGCGCCGGGCGCGCGAGCGCCCCGTGCAGCCAGCGCGCATACGTCGCGTCGATCAGCCGGTTGAGCAGCCGCAGCGCGCGGTTGCCGTGCGGATCCTCGTCGCGCTTGAGGAGCAGGCTCGACAGGAACGGGATGATCGTGAGCGACACCAGCAGCGAGGCGAGGATCGTGTACACCACCGCCGCCGGCAGCACGCGGATGAACTTCCCCGCCGTGCCGGGCAACATGAGGATCGGCACGAAGGCGAAGATGAGGGTGGCCGTGGTCCCGATCACCGCCACCCCGATCTGCTTCGTGGCCGCGATCGCGGCCTCGGCGCGGCTCCGCCCCTCGCGCAGGAAGCGGCTGATGTTCTCCACCACCACGATCGAGTCGTCGACCAGCAGGCCGAGGGCGATCACGAACCCCACGATGGACATCTGGTTGATGGTGAAGCCGGTGGCCTTGAGCAGCGTCACGCCGATCGCGAGCGAGAGCGGGATCGACACCATCACGATGGCCGACGCGCGGAACCCGAGCGGCAGCAGCGTCACGAGCACGAGGAGGATGGCGATCACGAAGTCCTCGCCCAGGCGCGTGAGCCGCGCCTGCACGTTCTTCGACTGATCGAACCCCCGCTCGAGCGTCATGTTCGCCGGCAGCAGCGTCGCCTGCACCTCGAGTTC
>JANLSF010000564.1:0-2338 GCA_031362285.1 Gemmatimonadota bacterium
CGCCGCAGAGCTTGATCGGCGCGCGGCTGAGGCGGAAGCCAACCCGGAGTGGGGGCGGCCATGGGATGAGGTTCGGCGAGAGCTCCTCGAGCGATCGTTGCGCACGCGGCCATGACGGCCACGCCGCGCTCTCTTGTCGTACGTCCCCAGGCCGCGTTCGAATTGGACGCGGCTTTCGCGTGGTACGAGGCACAGCGGCCCGGCCTGGGGCATGAGTTCCTGCGCACCGTTGACGCCGCACTTACTGCGATCACGCGAGAGCCCGCGCTATATCGAACCGTGCGGCCGGGGATTCAACGTGCCGTGTTGCGCCGCTTCCCATACGGGGTGTTCTTCTCCGTCACGACGGATACCGTGACGATCCTCGCCGTTGTTCACCATCGACGGTCGCCGCGTCGCTGGCCGCCACGAGCATCCGGGTAACGTCGAGCACTGCCGGGGCGCCGCTGGTCGACGGTGAGCGCCAAGGCGCAGCAAGGTCGGCGTGCGCGCGCGCCAAGAGGTGGAATGCGGCCTTGTATCCGGGAACGAGCAGTGGCCCCGCCCCTACGCCGCCGTCCGAGCGGCCCGCCGCGTGACCCTGACCGACACCTCCAACCCCAGCTGCGCGAGCATGTCCACGAGCGTGTCGATGCTGAACTGATCGAGCCGCCCGCGCATCAGGTCGGAGATGCGCGGCTGGGTGACGCCGAGCGCCTTGGCGGCCGCCTTCTGGGTCATGCCGCGCTGCTCGATGGTGCGCCGAAGCTGGATCATGAGGTCCGAGCGCACGAGCAGGTGTGCGGCCTCCTGACGCGGGAAGCCGAGGTCGGCGAAGACGTTGCCGGAGGAACGACGGATGCGGTTGGCCATGGAGTCAGCCCTTCCTGAACCGATCGTAGATCGAAGCCCAACTCTCGCCGGGCATCATCGGGCAGTGCACGGATGTCCTTGAGCGACGTGCCGACCCAGAAGAGAGGCTTCGGCTGCATGGAGTATACAATATTGTGTATGTTTGCGCCATGGTGACCTCACCGCTCAGCGCGAGCGGGACGGTCTGGCGAGCGTCAGTACGACGCGTGGTCTCGAAGCTGCACGCAGGGCGTGGCTCCCAGATAACCAGAACGCTGCGCACTGGACCCTTTCCTTGCGCGATGGAGATCCAGCCGTCAGCGAACGCCGGGCCGTGCCCCAGCCGCCCTACCCCGCCGCCATCGGCACCCCATACCGCGCCACGAACGCCTCCGTGGGCGCGCGCAGGTCGTTGGGGAGCCGCGTGACGGCGTCGGTCCAGAGCGAGGCCGGGACGCCCCCGTAGGCGGCCCAAGGCCAGGCTGCGATGAACCACAGTCGTAAGGCGCCGATCCAAGCGACAAGCTGCGGCTATCGCAACCCGACGTCAGACACCGACGCGAATGACTTGCCCTGGCATCGCCGTGGCGACAACGTCCCGGAGCGCCGGGACGAGCGGGATGCGGCTCACGCCGCCGACGCGCGGGCGACGAGCATGTCCTTGGCGAGCTCGAGCACGGCAATGGCCTGGGCGCGTTCGACCGAGGGAAAATCCTCGAGGAATTCATCGAGGGGGTCGCCGGCTTCCAGGTAGTCGAGGAGCGTCTGAACGGGGACGCGCGTGCCCGTGAAGACCGTCGCGCCACCCATGATTTCGGGATCGCTCTGGATCGGCAGCGGGCTGGCGGGCACGGGGACACTCCGGAAAGGGCGACGACTCAAAGATAAGCGATCCGGTCGTGCGTGTCGAACTAACCCGGATCCTGCACCACAGGCCCTTTCACCGCACGATGGGGACCCCATCGCTGAACGAACCCCGAGTCATGCCCCAGCCGCGCTACCCCGCCGCCACCGGCACCCCATACCGCGCCACGAACGCCTCCGTGGGCGCGCGCAGGTCGTCGAGGAGCCGAGTGACGGCGTCGGCCCAGAGGGGGGCCGGGACGCCCCCGTAGGCGGCCTCGGCCAGGGCGCCGGCGATGGCGGCTTGCGTGTCGGCATCGCCGCCGAGCGACACGGCCAGCCGGATGGCCGACTCCACGGAGTCGGAGTCGAGGAAGGCGGCGATGGCTTGCGGGACGCTCCCCTGGCAGGTGACGTCGAAGCGGTAGGTGGGGCGGATGTCGTTGACGGTGGTGGCGAGGTCGTACGCGAACCGCTGGCTCAGCTCGGCGCGGAGGGTGGCCTTGTCGGCGCCGTGGCGGAGGAGGAAGACGCCGAGGGCGACGGCCTGTGCGCCGGCCACGCCGTGGGGGTGATCGTGGGTGACGGCGGCGGAGCGGCGGGCCAGGTCGAGGCACTCGGCCTCGGTGGTGGCGGCCCAGGCCACGGGGCTCACGCGCATGGC
>JANLSF010000620.1:0-2398 GCA_031362285.1 Gemmatimonadota bacterium
CGGAACGCTTCGGCCTGGTAGTTGATCGTGCGGGCGCAATCGAAGATCGAGCCCGGCAGCGAGGTGCCCGAGGCGAGCGCACCGGTGGTGCAGAAGCGCGAGCCGGTCTCGTCAAGGTAGAGGCCGTGGCTCTGGGCAATGCCGATCTGGCGTTCGATGTCGCCCGTGCCGTACTCACCGCGGTACGAGAAGCGGACGCCGTCGGAGCCGCCCAGTCCCTTGCCCGACTTGGTGGTGATCGAGATGACGCCGTTGCCGGCACGCGCGCCGTACAGCGACGAGGCGGCGGCGCCCTTCACCACGTCCACCGACTCGATGTCCTGCGGGTTGATCGCCGGCAGCGGTCCGTTGAGGATCACGCCGTCGAGGATGTAGAGCGGGTCCTGGCCACGGCCTCCGGCCGAGATGGCCGTGGGACCACGGAGCAGCACCGCCGGCGACGCACCCGGACGGCCGTTGGCCGCCACGATGTTGGCGCCCGGCACCTTGCCCACGATCTGCTGCAGCGGGTTGGTGCCCGGCACGGGCATGTCGGCCGCATTGACCGTGTTCGTGGCGAAGGGCACCTTGGTGGCTTCGGTGGCGCCCGTCACGCCCGTGACGACGACCTGCGACAGCTTGTTCACGTCGGCGCGGAGCGTCACGTCGACGTTCTGCGAACCGGCCCGGATCACCACCTGGCGCGTGACCGGCACGTAGCCGATCGCGCGGATGCGGAGCGTCACGGTCTGGTTGTTCACCTGCGCGCCGGGAATCGTGATCGTGTAGATGCCGGCCGTGTTCGAGCCGATCGACACGCCCAATTCCGGAATCGTTGCGTTGGCCCCGAGGAGCGGATTGCCCTGCTCTGAGACCACCTTGCCGGTGATCGTCGCCGACTGCGCCTGCGCCGTGGCCGAAAGCGCCACGAACGCGGCGACCGCCGCGATCCCGCCCAAAATCCGTATCCGAGTATTCATCGTGTTGCCTCGATGAAACAGGTGAAAAGAGGTGCTGCGAACTCCATGTGACTGCTGCCGAACTGTACGGAACCGTCGAACGCCTTCTGGAAACCCTTTGCCACGCGCCACTGTCTCATGATTGGTGGTGCGACTTGCGACCACTCATCAACGAGGTCAGGAACGGGGTCAACCTCCGGGGATGAAGGGCCGAAATTCGGTGTCGAACGGTGTGAAGAGGCGCACCAGCGTCGTTCGTCACGCGAGGGGAATCTCTCGCGCAATCGGACGCTGACCGCCATGGAATGACACAGCGGCCTCCGTCTGCGGAGGTCGCCTCGTGAGTAAATGGTAAGGAACATTGGAACCCTCGGCAAGAGGAAAAGGGGAACTGGCCGCTGGCCAGTTCCCCTTTTGTTTGTGTCGCAACGACACACGCCTGCCGCCCTGTTGTCAGCGCTGTTCAGCCCACTCCGTGACCACTCGGACCACGTTGTCGGCCACCTGCAGGAAGCCGCCCCGCACCTGGAACCGTTCGCCGCTCCCGAGTCGCAGCTCGCCCGTGCCCAACAGGGTCATGAGCGGCGCGTGGGACGGCAGCACCCCGACCTCGCCATCGTGGGCGGGGGCGATCACGCTGGAGGTGGTCCCCTCGAACAGGACCTTCTCGGGCGAGATGACCTGGAGCGTGAGGGCCATGCTCATCCCTTCGCCAGCTTCTCGGCGTTCCTCTTCACGTCGTCGGCGCCGCCGCACATGAAGAAGGCCTGCTCCGGGTACTGGTCGAACTCGCCCGCCACGAGGCGCTCGAAGCTCGAGATCGTCTCCGACAGCGGGACCTGCGCACCGGCGATGCCCGTGAACTGCTCGGCCACCGAGAAGGGCTGCGACATGAAGCGCTGGATGCGGCGGGCGCGGCCCACCACGAGCTTGTCCTCTTCCGCGAGCTCGTCCATGCCGAGGATGGCGATGATGTCCTGCAGTTCCTTGTAGCGCTGGAGCGTCTTCTGGACGTTGCGGGCCACCGTGTAGTGGCGCTCGCCCACGTACTGGGGGTCGAGGATGCGGCTGCCCGAGGCGAGGGGATCGACGGCGGGGTAGATGCCGAGCTCCGAGATCGCGCGATCGAGCACCGTCGTCGCGTCGAGGTGCGCGAACGCGGTCGCCGGCGCCGGGTCGGTCAGGTCGTCGGCGGGCACGTAGATCGCCTGCACCGACGTGATCGAGCCCTCGCGCGTGGACGTGATGCGCTCCTGCAGGTCGCCCATCTCGGTCCCGAGCGTCGGCTGGTAGCCCACCGCGGACGGCATGCGCCCGAGCAGAGCCGACACCTCGGAGCCCGCCTGCGTGAAGCGGAAGATGTTGTCGATGAAGAGGAGTACGTCCTTCCCTTCCACGTCGCGGAAGTACTCGGCGGCCGTCAGGGCGGACAGTGCGACACGGGCGCGGGCACCTGGCGG
>JANLSF010000628.1:0-1515 GCA_031362285.1 Gemmatimonadota bacterium
CACTCCCTTCGATTCGCCGGTCGTGACGCTGGGTCGCGACATGGTGATCGAACCGCCGTAGTAGAGCGTGTAGTCCACGGCCGCGTCGGGCTCGACCACCGCGATCTGTCCGCGCGCCGGCGTGAGGACCGCGTCGTTCACGAGCGTTCGTGCGCCGAGCCCCGTGCAGTTGAAGATCACGGGGTGCGGCAGTTGCGCGAGGTCGCGCACCGACTCGAGGCGCCGGATCACGAACCGTCCGCCCGCGGCGCGCACGTCTTCCACGAGGGCACGCAGGTACACCGGCGGTTCGATCACCATGTCGCGACCCAGCGTCACGACCGGCGAATCGAAGGGAGTGTCGCCGCGGGCGAGCTTGCGCGACATGTCCCCGACCACCTTGTCCGTCACCGTCGACTCCACGTCGGGCGCCGAGGTGCCCGGCTGGCCATCCGAGAGGTAGTACGCGTCGAGCCAGCGGATGCCGTAGCGCGCGCCCACGAGCCGCTGGTACGCGTGGTACGAGGTGCGCACCGCCAGTTCCAGCGACTCGGCAAACTTGGGCGTCACGTGCTTGGCGTCGATCACGTGCGACGGAAAGAAGGTGGCCGCGCTGGCGTTGGATGTGGTGTGCGGGGGCATCTTGGCGGCGTACACGGTGACGTCGAACCCCTGCCGCTGCAGGAGCACGGCGGTGGTGAGCCCCACCACCCCTGCGCCCACCACGGCCACCGACCGGCCGGGCGCGTTCCCCTCCATGAAGGCGAGCGCCTGGTTGGCGGTGCCCCATGAGAGCGTCATCCCGCCGCCGCCATGTCCGTAGTTGTGGATCAGCTGCTTGTCGCCCACGCGCTCGGCCTCGAGCCGGAACCCGGTGGGGCGATACGGCCTGAGCCCCGCGTACGAGCGGATCAGGTTGGCCTTGGTGGCGGTCACGGGCGCGAAGTGGCGCCGCGCCTCGCTCGTGCCGCGCCGGTCCACCACGTAGCGCTTCGTGTCACCGAAGCAGCCGGCCACGCCGAAGGCCGCCGCCGTGGGAAGGGCATACCGCTGCAGCCAGTCGCGACGATTGAGCATCGCCATGGCCGCGGTCCGCTCCGTGCGGGAGTCCAGTCGATCGTTCATGCTGCCTCCTTGCCGGTGTCCCGCGATTCACCGATCAGCGCGGGTCGAACGTCATAACGCGGCGAACGGCTTCTCGAGGCTCGGGCTCTGCGGCGTCAGCAGCTCGGCGCCGTTCGCCGTGATCACCATGTCGTCCTCGAGCCGCACGCCGAACTCGTCGCGGATGTAGATGCCCGGTTCGTCGCTGAACACCATGCCCGGCGCGAGCGGGAGCGTGTTGCCGCGCACCAGGTACGGCCACTCATGGCCGTCCATTCCCATCCCGTGTCCCACCCGGTGCAGGAAGAACTTGGGCGCTTCAGGATTTCGTGTGGGCGGAACGAAGGCTTTCGGGATACAGATCAAGCCCGCCGAGATGGAAGTAGATCGCGTGCCGGAAGCGCTCACGATTGCGATAGCCACACGCGCGCC
>JANLSF010000642.1:0-10699 GCA_031362285.1 Gemmatimonadota bacterium
TCTCACCCGTATCCCAGGCGCGCAGTCCGACACTAAGCGAGGAGTAGATGAGAATCAACATCACGCCTAGTAAGGTCAAACCCACCAGCGTTTCGATGAGCGTAAAGCCGATCACCGAGCGTCGTGCAACACCATGAGCGACTTGCCGACGGCCAAAAAATTGGCGCTGGCTCACGACTTGGGCCCTAATTTCAGGGTCGAAAGATTAAACACGCGCTCCCGGCGATCATCGGCGCGCATCACGTGGGCCTGGCGCTGGAAGTGCCGCGCAGCCTCAACAAGGACCTCACGGTCAGCAACAAGCTGTTCCACTACCTGCAGGGCGGACTCGGCGTCATCGCCAGCGAGACGGCGGGACAACGCGAGGTGCTCTCGCAGGTACCCGGGCATGGGGCGCTCTTCCCGGCCGGCGATGCCGACGCGCTGGCCGAACGACTCGCCACGTGGGCCGAGCCGGGCGCGGCCGTGCGCCGTGGCCGCGACGCACGCCACGCGGCAGCCAATGCCCGCTTCGCGGCGCCGGTGCAGGCGCGCGTCAGTGCGCAGATGGCCGCCCACGCCCTGGCGGCCAGGTGAGCGCCTTCCTCGCGGGCGTGCTCCGACGCGCGGCCTCGGTGGTGCGCCATGCGCCGGGCATCTCCACTTTCTCGCCTCTCTGGAGCGCGCTGCGTGGGCCGTACGCTGCGGCCATGCGCGCGCTGTCCGGAGGCGCCGGTGTGCGCGTCACCGTGGGCGGCGAGGCGATGCAGCTCGGGCTCCCGTTCGCGGGGGTGAGCTGGGAGACGATCGAGCCGGAGAGCTACGCCGCGTTCCGGTCGGCGTGCACGGCGGGGGGCGTGGTGTTCGACGTCGGGGCGCACATCGGCACGTACGCGATCATCGCCGCGCGGGCGGTGGGCACGCGCGGACAGGTGGTGGCGTTCGAACCGGTGCCGGGGACGCGCGGTGCGCTCGAGCAGCACCTCGCGATGAACGGCCTGTCCGACTCCGTCTGGGTGCGAGACGTCGCACTCGGCGACGCGCCCGGCACGATCGACCTGTTTGTCACGAACTCCGTGGGTGATGCGGAAGCGAGCCCGACGGCGCGGCCGGGGGCCGTGGCGGTGCGCGTCATGCGCTCCACCATCGATGCGGAGCAGGCGCACGTTGCACGAAAGGTGACGGTGCTCAAGATCGACGTCGAAGGGCAGGAGCTCGCCGTGCTCGCCGGCGCCACGCGCGTGCTCACGCACGACCGGCCCGTGGTGCTCGTGAGTGCGCACCCCGTCGCCCTCGCCGCCCAGGGGCGCGCGGTGTCCGACGTGACGGCGCTGCTCGCGGGCCACGACTATGCCTGCCGCATCGTGGCCGACGACCACGAAGTGCACATCCTCGCCACGCCGGTGGCCCGCTAGATGCGCATCGTGATCACCGCCGATCCGTACCTGCCGGTGCCGCCGACGTTGTACGGCGGCATCGAGCGGGTGGTGGACTTCCTCGTGCGTGGCCTCGTGGCGCGTGGCCACGAGGTCACGCTCGTCGCGCACCCGGGGAGCCGGACGGCGGGCACGCTCGTGCCGTACGGCGCGGGATCGCATTGGACCCGCACCGAACGACTCACCGAGTTGTGGCAGGTGGGCGCGGCCCTCTGGTCGCGCCGCGCCTCGACCGACGTGATCCACAGTTTCGGGCGCCTCGCGGCGCTGCTTCCCGTGCTCCACCTCCGGCGGCTCGGGAAGGTGCAGACGTACCAGCGCGAGCAGGTGCCGTGGGGCTCGGTGCGGTCCGCGGAACGGCTGGCAGGTCGGTCGCTCCGGTTCACGGCGTGCGGCACGCACCTGTGGCGCGGACGCGAACACGCCGACGCGAACCGGTGGCACACGGTGTTCAATGGGGTCGAGCTCGCGCGCTATCCGTTCGTGGATGGCGTCGCGCCCGACGCGCCCCTGGTCTTCCTGGGGCGACTCGACCGGATCAAGGGCGCGCACCACGCGATCGCCGTGGCACGCGCGACCGGACGCGCGCTGGTAATTGCCGGCCCGCGCGCGGAGGGCGGCGACGACGCGGAGTACTTCGAGCGCGACATCGCGCCCGCGCTCGACGATCGGCAGATCCGGTGGATCGGCCCGGTGAACGACGCGCAGAAGGCGGAGCTGCTGGGACGGGCCGCGGCGCTGCTGATGCTCGTGGACTGGGACGAACCGTTCGGCATCGTGATGCCCGAGGCGCTCGCGTGCGGCACCCCGGTGATCGGGTTCCGGCGCGGCAGCGTGGGTGAGGTCGTCCGGGACGGCGTCACCGGATTCGTCTGCGACTCGCTCGACGACGCCTGCGCCGCTGTGGGACGGCTGGGCACCCTGTCGCGGGCCGCCGCGCGCGCCGACTGCGCGGCGCGCTTTGGCAGCGACGTGATCGTGGACGCGTACGAGGCGCTCTATCGCGAGGTGGCCACGCGATGAGCGCTCCCACCGTGCGGCAGCAGCTGGGGCGCTGGGCGATCGGCCGGCTTCCACTGGAACGCGACCTCGTGGACCGGCTGCGTCACGCCGTGCGGGCCTGGCGGGTGCGGGCGGCCTACCGGGTGCTTCCCAGCTGGCGCGAGCGTGCCGCCGCACTCCGCGCCCAGCACGGCGTGCTCGTGAACGTGGGCTCGGGTCCCTTTGCCCTGCCGGGCTTCGTGAACCTCGACCTGATCGCATTCACCCCCGACATCACGGCGTGGGACTGCACGCACTCGCTTCCCTTCGCCAGCGGCGCCGTCGCCGGCGTGCGCGCCGAACACGTGGTGGAGCACCTCGAGCCCCGGTTCGGCGTGCCGCACTTCCTGGCCGAGTGCCGGCGCGTGCTCGCCCCGGGCGGCGTGCTGCGCATCATCGTCCCCGACCTGGGCGCGTACCTGCGCGCCTACGTGGACGGGAGCGAGGCGGCATGGCGCGCCATCGGCGTGCCGGTGCCCTTCCCCGACGACCTGCCGCGGGCCATGGACGTGGTGGCGCACGCCTTTCATCAGTGGCATGAGCACCGATGGGGATATGACGCCGACTCGCTGGTGGACCGGCTGAACCGTGCGGGATTCCGCGAGGTGACCGCGGCGCGGTTCGGCGAGGGGCGCGACCCGCGGCTCGCGGTGGACCGCGACGAGCACCGCGCGTACTCGCTCTACGTGGAAGGGATCGCGTGAGCGCGCGTCGCGTGCTGCTCGTCTCGCCGCACTTTCCGCCCGACACGAGTGCGGCCACGCACCGGATGCGCGTGCTGGCGCCACACCTCGCGGCGCACGGCTGGGTGCCCACCGTCCTCACGCTCACCGACGACGCCTACGACGGCCGCCTCGAACGCGGCCTGCTCGAGACCGTTCCCTCGTCGCTTGAAGTGGTGCGCGTGCCGGCCTGGCGCATCGCCACGACGCGCCGGTTCGGGTTCGGCGACCTCGGCCTGCGCGCCTATCGCGCCCTGCGCATTGCCGCGCGGTCCCTCCTCGCCACGGGCGAGTTCGACGGGCTCGCGATCACCGTGTATCCCGTGTGGCCGGCCGTGTTCGGGCCATCGGTGGCGCATGCCGTCGGCGTGCCGTTCGTGCTCGACCTGCAGGATCCGTGGGTGGGCGCGTGGGGCGTGAGCGTGGGCGGCGGCGCCGGCGGCACCGTGGACGTGCGCAGCCGGCTCTCGCGTGCGCTGTCGGTCCCGCTGGAGCGACGCACGGTGATGGGTGCCGACGGGCTGAGCGCCGTGTCCCTTGGCACGCTCGAATCGCTCGCGGCGCGCGTGCCGGCCGTGCGCGACGTGCCGTGGGCGGAGATTCCGGTGGGCGTGGCACCGGACGACCTCGCGTGGGCACGGCGCGGCGCGGCGCCGCTCCCGTGGGATGCTGGCGACGGCATGGTCCACGTCGCGTGGGTGGGCACGCTGCTCCCGTTGGGGATCCGGGTATTCGAGGCCCTGATGGCGGGACTCGCGCACGCCGTGTCCGCCGACCCCTCCCTCCGCACGCGCCTCCGCCTGCATTGCCTCGGCACGAGCAACCAGACGCTCGGCCGAATGGAGGAACGCGCGCGTCCGATCGCGAGCGCCGCCGGCGTGGGCGACCTCGTGACGGAGCACCCGGCCCGCGTGGACTACCGCGACGCGCTCGGTGCCCTGGCGCGAGCCGACGCCATCCTCTCCGCCGGCAGCACCGAGCGACACTACACGGCGAGCCGCCTGTATCCGGCGCTCCTTGCCGCGCGCCCGCTCGTGGCCGCCTACCACGCCGCGTCGCAGGCGCACGCGCTGCTGTCCGGCGTTGGCGGTCCTCCCGCAGCGTGGCCGCTGTCGTTCGACGACGACGGGCCCGACGACGCTTTCGTGGCGCGCGCCACGGCCGCCTTTGCCGCGCTCGGCGCGCTCGCGAGCGGCGCGGCGCCGCTCACGCGATCGCCGCCGGATCCGCTCGCGCCATTCCATGCGAGCGTGCTCGCCGGGCGCTTCGCCGCGCTGCTCGACCAGGCGCACGTGCACCATGCCGCGCGAGCGCGCCGACCATGAGCCCCCTCGTTCTGCCGCGCGTGAGGCTCACGGCCGTGCTCACGCACCCCGCGCAGTATTTCGCCCCATGGTTTCGCCAGATCGAGCGCGAGGTGCCCGGACTCGAGTTGACGGTGCTCTACGCCACGGTCCCCGATGCCGCGCAGCAAGGGGTGGGGTTTGCGCAACCGCTGTCGTTCGGCGACGACCTGCTCTCCGGCTACCAGCACGTGATCGTGCGGCAACCGGGGCCCGGCGCCGACGTCTCGAGCGATGCCTTCCGCGGCGTGGACGTGCCGGAGATCGGCCGGGCGATCGCCGAGAGCGACCCCGACGTGGTGCTGCTCATGGGGTGGCACTCGATCACGCAACTGCGCGCGCTCCTGTGGTGCCGACGTCACGGCATTCCCGTGCTCTACCGGGGCGACTCGCACCTGGGGCTCGCCCCGGCGGGAGCGCGACGCGTTGTGTGGGGGCTGCGCACGCGCGTGCTGCTCCGGCAGTTCGCCGGGGCCCTCGCGGTCGGACGGAGCGCGCGACGCTACCTGCTGCGCTTCGGCGTCGACCCCACGCGCATCTTCCACTCGCCGCACGCGATCGACGTGGCGCGCTTCGCCACGTTCGCCGCGCCCCACGCCACCGCCGACGGGCGCAGGGCGGCGCGCATTGCCCTCGGGCTCGATCCGTCGCGCCCGGTGCTGCTCTTCGCCGGCAAGCTCACCGCGATCAAGCGCCCCCTCGACCTCGTGGCCGCCACCGCGCGGCTCGCCGACGGCACGCAACTGCTCGTGGCCGGCGATGGGCCGCTCCGTGAGCCGATGGAGATGGCGGCGCGGCGCGCCGGCGTCTCGCTCACGATCACCGGCGCGCTCGCGCAGGACGCGATGCCGCGCGCGTACGCCCTCGCCGACGCCCTCGTGCTGCCGAGCGCGCGCGAGAGCTGGGGGCTCGTGATCAACGAGGCGCTCGCCTGCGGGACGCCGGTGATCGCGAGCACCGGGTGCGGCGCCACCGACGACCTCGTGCACCCGGGGAAGAGCGGCGAACGATTCGCGCCCGGAGCGGTGCCCCAACTCGCGGACGCCATTCTCCGGTTGCGCGCGCGCGCCGACGACCGCGAAACCCTCGCGCGCACCTGTCGCGAGACGGTGGCCCCCAACGACTTTGCCGCGGCGAGCATGGGCCTCCTGGCCGCCTGCCACGCCGTGGCCACGGACCGTTGGCGCGAACGGGCCGCGCGCGTGGTGCCCCCGCTGCGCGTCATCGCACCGTGTGGCAACATGGCCATTCAGGGCGGCCTCGAGCGGATGACCTTCGCCGTGCTGGAGACGGCACGCCTCGCCGGTGCGCACGTGCACGCCGTGCACAACAGCTGGGCCGAACCGGCCGACGCGCAGCGACGCCATCCGATCGCCGCCCTCGCCGACCAGGTGGGCGCCAGCCGCTCCACCGGCCTCTACTGGTACCACCTCACGCGTCACACGCGCTCGCCGTGGGACTTCGTGCTCATGGCGCAGGACGTGCTCCGCACCAGCCTCGGCTTCCTGCGCGATGCGTGGGCCCTCTCGCCCACGCACGTGCTGCTGCCCGAGCGCACCGCCCTCGTGCGCAACCTGCCGGCACTCTACCTGCTCCGCCTCTCCGGCGTGCGTGTCATCCTGCGCATCGGCAACGCGCCTGCGGCGGGGGCCTTCAACCGTCGCTTCTGGCGCTGGATCGTGGCCCCCGCCGTGGACCAGATGATCGGCAACTCGGAGTACGTGGTCCGCGAGGTGCTCGCGCATGGCGTGCCCGCGGCCAAGCTCCGGTGCGTGCCGAACCACTTCTACCGCTCCGACCGGCCGGACCACACCACGCCACGCGAGCCGATGAAGATCGTCTTCGTGGGGCAGTTGATCGCCGACAAGGGAGTGGACCTCCTGGTCGACGCCGTCGCCCTCCTGGCCGCACGCGGACTGCCGGTGTCGCTCGACATCGTGGGCGACATGGGGGCTTGGGAAGCGCCGGGCACCGAGGGGTTCAAGGCACGGCTGCGCGCGCGCGCCGAGGCGCCCGACCTGGCCGGCCGTGTCCGCTTCCTCGGGCAACGCGGTGACGTCATGCGGTTGCTCGCCTCGGCCACCGTGCACTGTGCCCCCTCGCGTCCCTCCATGCTCGAAGGCATGCCGGGCGTCGTGATCGAAGCCAAACACGCGGGCCGGCCGACCGTCGCCTTCACCCTCGGGCCCTTTCCCGAGATGATCGAACACCGACGCAACGGCTTCCTCTGCCATGAGGAGACCGCAGCGTCGCTGGCCGAGGGACTCGCGTACTGCCTCGACCCGACCCGATGGGACGCGTTGACCGAGGCGACGCTCGCCTCGGCCCGCGTGTACTCGCGCGAGCGATTCGAGCGGAGCATCCTCGCCGCCCTTGGCGTGGAACGCGCCGTTCCGACCGATTCGGGTGCCGTCGACCCGATCCGGGAGCCCGCCTCATGACGGCCGTCGCGGTGTGGCGCGGCCGGAGGGACGCGAGCGTTGGTGCGAGCGTGGCGGGACCGTTGCTGGGCGCCCTGCGCGCGACCGGCGACGAGCGCACCGCCTGGTGGCGCGCGGGACCGTTGGTGGTGGCGATGACCGACCTGAGCCACGCCGCGCCCCTTGGCGACGTTGCGGCGCCCTCGGTGATCGGTGATGACCTGCTCTGGCTCGCCGGTGAAGTGCTCGCCGCGCGCGGCCCGTTGGCGGGGGTGACGGCGACGTCATCACGCCGCCTCGCGTTCCGCATGGCGCTGCTGGCCGACGTGCGCGCACGCGGCGACGCCGCGATCCGCGATCTCGACGGCGAGTTCGTCGCGATACGATGGCGGGCCAACTCCCATCTCACGGTCTGGACTGATCGGTTTGGCGCCCTGCCCCTCTTTCGCGCCGCGTGGGCGGACGGCGTGGTGCTCGCCAGCACCGTGCGCGCGACGCTCTGCTGCCCGGGGGCCGACCCGGCACCGGACCTGAACGCGCTCCGCGAGGCCGCAAGCTTCGGCGGCTTCCGGCTGGGCGACCGCACGAACGTGAGCGCGGTGAAGACGGTGGCGGCGGCCACCGCCGTGGCCGTTGCTGCGGACCTCGCCGTCTCGAGCGCGTCGTACTGGCACTGGCGCGACCTCCCCCGACCGGCGCCAGGGTCGCTCGAGGAGGCCGTGCGCGAGACGCAGCGGCTGTGGGCGCAGGCCATCACGCGCCGGCTCGACGGGCTCGCGCGCCCCGGGCAGACGCTCTCCGGCGGACTCGACAGCCGCGCGATCCTCGCCGAGGCCGCGCCCCGCGCGCCGGCCTGGCGGGCCATCACCTACGGCGTGCCGCGCTCGGATGACGTGCGGTACGCCGAGGCCTCGGCACGCGTGGCCGGAGTGCCCTGCGACGCCCTCGGGCTGTATGCCGGCGGCGACCCGCGCTGGCTCGACATCCGGTCGGCGCTCATCCAGTCCACCGACGGGCTGATCGAGCTCGGGGACCTGATGCACGGCGAGGCACTCGACGCCGTGGCCCAGGCGATGGACGGCCTCGTCTCGGGCTACATCGGCGACGCCGTCGTGGGCCCGACGTTCAACGACGTGACCACCCCGGCCGGCGTGCTCGGCGCCCTGCCCTACTACGGCGGGCGACTCGGCATGCCCGAGCCCGACGCGCTCGCGCTCGCAGCGCGGCTGATCGAGGCCGAGCAGGGCGCGGCCCCGCGGTTCGTGTTGTTCGACCACAAGTTGCCGCAGAGCACCAACCACACGCATGGATCGCTCTGGCGCGCGCGCGTGCGGATCCGTCGCCCGTTCCTGGATCACGACTTCTTCGACTGGTGCCAGGGACTCGAGGCCGACTGGCGAGGGGACCACGACCTGCAGACGCGCTGGGTGCTGCGCACGTGGCCGGACCTGTTCGGCACCGTGCCCTGGCAGAAGACCGGAGTCCCCGTCGGGGCGTCGCGCCTGTGGCTGCAGGCGGCGCGGGCCGGGCGCCTCGCGCGGCGCGTCGCGGCGCGGGCGCTGCTCCCGGTTGGCGTCGTGCTGCCGGCGCGGCAGCGGTCGTTCACCGACGACGCCCGCTACTGGCGTGCGCCAGGCGTGCGCGAGCGGATTGCCGAGCCGATCCGCCGTCCGGGAGCGCTGGCGCACGGCATCTGGGGCGAGGACACCGTGCGCGCGGTGCTCGACGCCTGGGAGCGATCGGCCGACGCCCCGGCCCAGGCGATCGGCGCGTTGTACGTCTTCGAGCACTATCACCGGGGGCTCGCCGCGGCCCTCTCGGCCTGTCGCGCGTTTGCGGCGCCGCTGCCGTCCCCGCTGCCTGCCGGCCCATGAGCGCGCCCGCGAGCAACCGGCTTCCCGTGGTGGACGCGTTGCGTGCGGTGGCCGCGACGGCGGTGGCCGTCTTCCACTTCACGAATGGCGCGCCGGAGTTCATCGGCGACTGGGCGCTCGCGCGCTGGTGCATGATCGGCGCGCACGGCGTGGACGTCTTCTTCGTCATCTCCGGTTTCGTGATCCCGTGGGCGATGGCGGCCGGGGGGTTCCACTGGGGCGACGCGGGCCGCTTCATCGCCAAGCGCGTCATCCGGCTCGATCCGCCGTTCTTCGCGACGATTGTCCTCGCCCTCCTGGCCAGCTGGGCCTCGTCGCAGACATCGTTCTACCGGGGCAAGCCGTTCGTCCTCGACGTCCCGCTGGTGCTCATGCACGTGGGCTACCTCTCGGCCATCCTCGGGCACGGGTGGATCGTGCCGGCGTTCTGGACGCTCGCCATCGAGTTCCAGTTCTACCTGTCGATGATCGTGCTCTTCCCGCTGTTCGCGCACCGAGTCCGGCTCGCGCACGGCGTGCCATTCCTCGTGGCGGTGCTGGCCGGGTGGGCCACGGTGGGTTCCGACCCTGGCCACGTGTGGGTGCTCGGCTACCTCCCCTGGTTCGCGGCCGGGTGGGCCACCTTCCAGTACAAGCGCGGCGCGCTGCCCGTGCGGCCCTACCTCGCCCTCGTGCTCGCGCTGGCCGCGTTGGTGACGCTCGAAACGCAGCTGGTGCAGGGGATGCTCGTGGCGGCGGCCGCGCTCGCGATCGCCTTCGGCACGCGTGCCCCGGCCTTCCTCGTGCGCTTCGGCGCGCTCTCGTACTCGCTCTACCTGGTGCACGAGCCGATCGGCGGTCGCGTGATCAACCTGGCGCTGCGGCACGCGGGACGGGAGTGGTGGTTCGTGAGCGGGACGCTCCTCGTCGCCATGGGGACGTCGATCGCCGCCGGCTGGCTGCTGTACCGCCTGGTCGAGCGCCCGGCGCGCGACTGGGCGGCCGCCATCCGGTATGCCCCGCGCGCCCCGCGGAGCGACCCAGCCGATACTTCGGCATGAGCGCCACGCTCCCGCCCACGCCGCGACCGCTCGCATGACGGTCCCCCAGTCGCCGACGCCGCGCACCGCGCGTCGCGCGGTCCTCTCGCAGGGGGTCGCGTGGACGGCGTTCGCGGAACTCGCGCAGCTCGTGCTCAACCTCGGTGGCATGCTGCTGCTCGTGCGGGTGATTCCGCCGGCGGAGTATGGCAAGGCCGGAGCCGCGACGAGCGTGCTCGTGTTGCTCAACGCCTTCAGCTCGCCCAGCGTCCTCGGTCACACGTTGCAGCTCGCCGATGGCGACGAACCCGACTGGACGCTGCACTGGCACGTGGCCGCGGTCATCCAGGCGTCCCTCGCCACGCTCGCGCTCTCCCTCTCCGTGGTGGCGCGGTTCATGCCCGCCTACGAGTCGCTCGCGCCGCTGCTGCTCTTCGGCGCGGTGGGGTTCTGCCTCAACCTGCCGCACTCCTTCGCGTTGCAGCTCCTGCTGCGCGAGCTCGACTTCCGGCGCTCGCGCGTGGGGCTCGTGGCGTCGAGCCTGCTCGGCACGGTGACCACGATCGGGCTGGGGCTCACGGGCTACGGCGCCGTGGCCATCCTCGCCGGCGCGCAGGTGGCCGGGCTGATGCCGCTCCCGATCTGGCTGCTGTTCATCCGGCGCTGGCGTCCCACCGGCCCGTGGTTCTCCTGGCCCGCCTGGAGGCGCCACGCGCCCGCGCTGCGCTTCGGGGCCCAGCAGATCGGGGCGTCGTTGCTGCAGGCGGCGCGCGGCGCGGTCGAAGGCGCCGTACTGCCGGCCACGCTGGGCTTCGTGCCGATCGGACTGCTCGGACGCGCCCAGGCCCTCCACACGCACACCACG
>JANLSF010000647.1:0-2334 GCA_031362285.1 Gemmatimonadota bacterium
CCCCCCCCCCCCGCATGGTCACAGCCAACCCCGCGCCCCCCCCCCCCCCCCCCGGCATGGGGACCGACGAGTGGACGAGCGGCGAACAGGGCGGGACCGAGCGGTGCCGTTGTGCGCCCCACAACGGGCGCGTGCGGCGCGAGCATGGGCACCGTGCCTGCGACGACAATTCCGGCAACGACGAGGAGACGCATAGAGGCTCCGTCCACAGGGGGGCGTAGGCCGGCGACCGCAGTGTCGCGTCCCGCCGCGTCGCGGGAGGGGGATGGCCGTGCTCGATGGCGTCACGATAACACGTCGTCCCGCCGCGCACTATCACGCCACTGGCGGCGCGCCGCATCGGGCAAATGACCTGTATGGCCAGCAACGCCATGCTCGCCAAGCAGATACAACGCCGCGCCCATCCTGACCGGGTGCGAGATCGCCACGCTATATTCCCCCCCATGGACGCCCGCTCCGCCTCGCACGTCCTCGAACAGGTCGCCGCGCTCCTCGCCCTCCACGGCGAGAGCGCGGCCACCGCCAAGCCCTACTCGACCGCCGCCAAGCGACTGGCGGCCGCCCAAGGCGACCTCGTCCAGCTCGGCCGCGAGGGGATGCTCCGCACGCTGCACCCCGACGCGCAGGCGGTCTGCGCCGAGCTCGCCGACACGGGCGACTCCGCCCTCCTCGAACGCCTCCGCGAGAACACCCCCGAAGGGCTCTTGGAGATGCTGCGCATCCCGGGCCTCGGGCCCTCGCGCATCCATCGCATCCACGCCGGCCTGCACGTGGACTCGGTGCAGGAGCTCGAGGACGCCGCGCGCGATGGCCGCCTCGCCGCGCTCCCGCGCTTCGGCGCCCGACTGGCCGAACAGGTGCTGCAGGGGATTGCCGCGCTGCGCGAGCAAGGCTCGCCGGTGCTCTATCCGCACGCACTGGCCGAGGCGCAGCGACTGCTCGCGCACGTGCGCGCGCACCCCGAGGTGGAAAGGGCCGAGTTGGCGGGCGCGTTGCGCCGCACGGCCGAGGTGGTCCGCGAACTCGATATCGTCGCGGCGTGCCGCAGCTTCCCGGCGCGCGTGGCCGCGTCCATCGCCCGCGGGCCGCACGTGCGCGAGGTCACCGGCGGCGGTGCGCGCAACCTCTCGCTGCGGTACGCCGACGGCTTCACGCTCAACCTGTTGTGCGTGACCGAGGCGGAGTTCCCCGTGGCCCTCTGGCGCGCGACCGGGAATGACACGCACGTCGCCGAGGTGAAGGCCCGGCTCGCCGCGCGCGGCTACGCCCTGGCGGGTGACCGCGTGCGTGACGCCGAGGGACGCGACGTCCCGGTGACCGACGAGTCGATGCTCTACAAGCTCGCCGGGCTCGACTTCGTTGCGCCGGAACTTCGCGAGGGGCTGGGCGAGGTGGCCGTGGCCGCCGAGCACGGGCTGCCGAGCCTCGTGCGCAGCGGCGACCTGCACGGCGTGCTGCACTGCCATTCGCACTTCTCCGACGGCGAGGCCACCATCGCCGACCTCGCGCAGGCCGCGCAGGCGCGCGGCTGGAGCTACCTCGGCGTCTCCGACCACTCGCAGAGCGCGTTCTACGCGGGCGGCCTCGACCGCGCGTCCATCGTCCGGCAACACGCCGAGATCGACGCCGTCAACGCCACCCTCACGGGGTTCCGCGTGCTCAAGGGAGTCGAAGCCGACATCCTCCCCTGCGGCCGCGTGGACTACGACGAGGCGACCCTCGACTCGTTCGACTACGTGATCGCCTCCGTGCACTCGCGCTTCGGCATGAACGAGCAGCAGATGACCGACCGGGTGCTCAAGGCCATGGACGACCCGCACGTGACGATCATCGGCCATCCCACGGGCCGGCTGCTGCTCACGCGCGAGCCGTTCGCCATCAACCTCGACGCCGTGCTCGAGAAGGCCGGCGCCGTTGGCGTGGCCATGGAACTCAACGCCGACCCGCACCGCCTCGACCTCGACTGGCGGTTCCTGCGCGCCGCCAAGCGGCACGGCGCGAAGCTCGAGATCGGTCCCGATGCGCACGCGGTGGCCGGGCTCGACAACGTGGAGATCGGCGTGTCGATGGCGCGGAAGGGGTGGCTGTCTGCGTCCGACGTGCTGAACGCGCTGCCGCTGAACGCGCTGCTCGACGTCGCGAAGCGGCGGCGCGCCATGCCGCGCCGGACCCCGGCGTCGGTGACTGCGGTGGCCAGTGGCCGGTAAGGGCGCGCGCGGAGGTTCTCGACAGCCGCTGTCGCAGAAGCGCCCGGGAAAAGTCCAGGCCCGGCCCGTCGCGACGAAGGGCGCGCCCAAGGCTCGCGTGACGAAGGCTCGGTGCTCGGCAGCGTCG
>JANLSF010000065.1:0-3280 GCA_031362285.1 Gemmatimonadota bacterium
CACCAATCCGGTGGCGGCGGCCGCAAACGGCGCCATGCTGCCGCTCGTCATCTTCGTCATCCTGTTCGCCGTGGCGCTCTCGAAGGTGCCCGAGGCATCGCGGGTGCCGCTGGTCGGCTTCTTCCGTGGCGTGGGCGACACCATGCAGGTCATGGTGCGCGGGGTGATCGCGCTCGCGCCCATCGGCGTCTTCGCCCTGGTGCTGCCGCTGGCGGCGCGCACGGGGGCGGGGCTGGCCGGCGCCATCGGCCTCTACATCCTCGTGTACTGCGTGGCGCAGGTGGTGATGTCGGTGGCGCTCTATCCCGTGGTGGCGCTGTCCACGGGCCGCTCGATCGGCGAGTTCGCCCGCGCGGCGCTGCCGCCGCAGTTGATCGCCTTCACGTCGAGTTCGTCGGTGGCCTCGCTCCCGTCGCTGATCGAGGCCGCCGACGGCGCGCTCAAGCTGCCGAGCCGGGCCAGCGCGTTCGTGCTGCCGATGGCGGTGAGCACCTTCAAGCTCGCGTCGCCGCTCAGCTGGGCCATCGGCGCCTGTTTCATCGGCTGGTTCTACGGCGTGCCGCTGCACTTTACCGAGCTGGCGACCATCGCCTTCGTCGGCGTCTTCCTCTCCTTTGCCGCGCCGGGGGTGCCCAACGGGGCGTTCCTGCTGCTCACGCCGTTGTTCGTGCAGATCGGGCTTCCCGCCGAGGGGATCGGCGTGCTGATCGCGCTCGACGCGATTCCCGACCGGTTCTCGACCGTGTTCAACGTGACGGGCGACCTGGCGGCGGCGGCCATCGTGGTGGGGCGGGAGCGGCGCGAGGAGCCGGCGCCCGGCTGACGGCTGGGCTCGCCGCTACGGCTTGACCTTCGCCAGCAGTTCGCTCAGCCAGTTCTCCACGTACACCAGCGTCGGCACCGGCGGCCTGGGCGGCAGCTTGACCATGAGGAACCGGTTGTCCCCCGGCGCCACGTCGTACATCTGCCGGTTGGCGGCGCGGAGGTACCCGTCGAGCGCGAACAGCGGCCTGGGCTCGCTCGGCTCGAAGGTGGGGCCGGGCTTGACCGCCACGGACATCAGCATCCCCTTGCTGACGAAGAACAGCTCGCGGCCGCTCCGCGACCAGCGCGGCTCGTTGCCGCCGCCACGGGAGACGAGCCGCGGTGAGCCCGCCGGGGGGAAGGGGACCACGTACACTCCCGCGTTCTCGTTCACGCCGCTGAACATGGCCAGCCAGCGGCCATCGGGTGACAGGGCGATCTGGCCGGTGTTGCCGCTGTCGCTCGGCACCGGAATGGATGTCGTGTCGCCGCGGAGCCGGCGCGCGCGCACGCGCCAGGCATCCGGCTCCGAGGTGCGGTACACCACCCAGCTGCTGTCCGGGGTGAAGTCGGACTCCCACACGCCGTACGGTGCCCGGAGCAGTTCCGTGGTCGCGCCGCCGCCCAACGGCACCCGCACGAGACGCACGGAGTTGTTGCCCGGCTCGGACGCGAGCATGGCCACCGATCCTCCATCCGGGAACCAGGTGGCCCGCGAGTTCGCGCCGGGGGCCTCGAGCTTCTGGCGGCTCCCATCGGCGCGGCGCACCCACACTTTCTCGTCCGCCACCGACACCGCGAACGAGCGCCCATCCGGGGAGATCGCCGGATGCCCGAACAGTTCGTTCCATCCACTGTCCACCGCCGTCGCCTTGCCGGTGCGGTCCACCCACGCCAGCGTGCGGCGGCCGCGTGCCTGGTCGTCGAGCGCGTACAGGAAGGACCCCGCCGCGGTCACGCTCGTCCAGGTGCGCACCGGGCCGTCCATCACCGGCACCCGGTCGCCCGAGGCGGTGAGCGTCTTCAGGTCGAAGCGCACGGCGAACATGGCCCCGGCCCCGTTGAGGAAGAGCAGGTGGCCGGTGGGGGCGTAGCGCGGGGAGACGCCGTCCTTGAGGATCTCGCGCTCCTCACCCGTGGTCAGGTCATAGGCGAAGATCAGCGACGAGTTCTGGCACGTGCCCCGGCATCGGCCGAAGAGCACGCCGCGACCTCCCGGCAGCGCGCTGAGTCCCAGCACGCCACCCGAGACGGCGGCCTTGAGCTTCACCCGCTTCCGCTCCCCGCCATTGGGGGACAGCTGCACGAGCTCGGCTCCGGTGGTGGCGAAGACCAGCGTGCCATCGTCGAGCCAGGCGACCTTGCTCTCGATGGCAGTCGTCGTGCCCAATGTCACGGCACTCCCGCCCTCGCTGGGAATCTTGCGCAGCCGGCTGTCATCACCGGAGAACCCGATCCACTTGCCGTCGGGCGAGAAGAACGGGTGCTTGCCCCCCTCGGTCCCGATCAACGGATGCCCCTCGGCCGACGCGCGTGCCTTCCGGAAGATCATCCACCCGGTTGGCGTGGAGTCGGCGTACGCGATGGCGGAGCCGTCGGGCGCCACATCAACCTGCGATTCGTCCGTTTCGATCGACGCCGCCGGCAGTGCCGTCTTGTACAGCACGATCTGCTGGGCCATGGTCGGCTGCGTGGGCACCGGGCGCGACAGCCAGCCGGTCGCGCCCGCCGCGAGGGCGACCGCCAGCGCGAGCGCCACCTGCGCGCCGCGTCGGGAGGGGCGTCGCAGCGCCGCGGCGGGTGCCGCCGTGGTCGCACTCGCGCGCGCGCCGCTCCCGCCGCGCAACGCCTCGGCAAACTCCCGCACGGTGGCGAACCGATCGGCGGGCAGCTTCTGCAGGGCGACTTGCACCGCGGCGTCCACGTACGGGGGCACGGCGGGGCGCAGCACGGTCATGGAGCGCACGGGCTCGCTGAGCAGCTTGGCCACGATCGCCTGCGCATTGGCCCCAGTGTGCGGCGGCTCGCCGGTGAGCATCTCGTACGTCACCGCGCCAAGCGCGTACACGTCGGCGCGATGATCCACGGCGCGGTCGCCCATGGCCTGTTCGGGGGCCATGTACTGCGGGGTGCCGAGCGAGAGCCCGGTCTGCGTCATCCGCGCGCCGCCGGCGTGCTGCACCGCGAGCGCGATGCCGAAGTCGGCCACCAGGGCGTGCGTCCCCTGCAGGAGGATGTTCTCCGGCTTGATGTCGCGGTGGACGATGCCCGTCTCGTGCGCGGACGCCAGGGCGTCGGCCACTTCCGTCGCGATCCGCAGCGCGTCGGTCACGGGGAGTTGCGTCTCGCGCTGCAGCCGCGTGCGGAGGGTCTCGCCGCGCACGTACGGCATGACATAGAAGAGCAGGCCGTCGGCGGCGCCGGAGTCCAGCAGCGGCAGGATGTGCGGATGCTGGAGCTTGGCCGTGGTCTTGAT
>JANLSF010000681.1:0-1772 GCA_031362285.1 Gemmatimonadota bacterium
GCCGACGTGGCCGAGGATCGCGAATGACCAAGCGCAAGCCGAAGATCAGCTACCACGACATGCTCAAGTCGCGCGACGACGCGGCGGCGGGCGCGGGAGCCCGGGTCCCACCGACGGCGCCACGCGTGAGCGCGCCGGACCCGGCGGCCGTGCCGGGTGAACCGGTCGCGGCGCTGACGGGCGCACCGAGCGCCGTCCCGCCGGTCGTCGTCCCGGTCGTCGTCCCGGTCGTCGTCACAAGATCGACCACCCCGATCGCCCTCGCGGCGGTGCTGAATGCGCCGACGCGCTCGACGCCGGCCGCCATCCCTCAGGTGATCGCCGCACGCGCCACGCCGCTGGCCAGGCCGGCCGTTGCGCCCCAGCGAGTCGTGCCGCAAGCGGTGCCGCAAGTGGTGCCGCAGGTGGTGCCGCGAGTGGCGCCGCGCCCCACGCCCGCGCTCGCGGCCGCCATCGCGGCTCCCGCGACGCGCGCGCCGCTCCGCACGACGCGCCGGATGGCCCGCGCCACCGTGGCCGGCCGCATCGTCCTCGACTCCGCCATCCGGCACGACCTCGCGGCCACCGGCCACGCCGACCTGCTGCGCTTCCGCATCGGCCCCGAGCGCTTCGCCCTGCGTCTCGCCGACGTCGACGAGGCCCTCGAAGCCCCGGTGGTGCACCCCGTTCCCGACCTCCCGCGCCACGTCCTCGGTGTCGTCGCGCTGCGCGGACGTCTCGTGCCCGTGCACGCGCCGGCGCACGTGCTGGGTGTGGCGCTCGGGTCGGTGGGCGTCGCCCTCGTGCTCAGCGGTGAACCGCCCCTCGCGATCGCCGTCGATGACGTCGAGGATGTCTTCACCATCGAAGCCGGTGACCTGCGCCATGCGCCGGGGGTCGACGATCCCGATGGCGTGTTGCTCGGCGTCTCGCGCCACGGCGGCCGGCTCGTGGGCGTGCTCGATGCCCCCGCCCTGGCCGCCGCCTGCCTTGCCCCCGTCCTGCCGGAGTCGCGATGACCGCCCCCTCTCCCGCCGCGCAAATCGTCGTCTTTCGCCTCGGCGACGACTGGTTCGCGGCCGACGTCTTCGCCGTGGAGCGCGTGCTGCGCTACAAGGCGCCCACCGCCATCCCCGACGTGCCGTCGTGGATCGTCGGCGTCCTCGAGTACCAGAAGCGCGTCGCGCCGATCATCGACCTGCGCCGCCGCTTCAACCTCGCCCCCGCCGAAGCGACGCCCGAGACCCGCATCCTCGTGCTCGTCGCCGACGGCGAGTGGATCGGGGCCGTCGTCGACGCCGTGGTCGAAGTGGCGGCCATCGATGAGGACGCCGTCGCGCCGCCGCCGCCGATGTTCCGCGGGATCGCCGGCGAGTACGTGCGCGGCCTGCTGCGACGCAACGATCGCCTCGTGATCGTCCTCGACATCGCCCGGCTGCTCTCCACCAACGACAAGCTCACCCTCGACCAGGCCCGCAGCGGGGCCCCCCATGGCTGATCACGACCTCGCGACCTACAAGGCGCAGTATGGCGCCATCGACGCCCGGCTCGAGGCGGCGCAGACACCCGACGACGTCGCGGCCCTCAAGGGGGAAATCATCGGCCTCTTCCGGTCGGTGGAGCAGCAGATCGCCGATCTGACGACGCTCAAGGACCAGATCAAGGCGCTGGTCGACAAGTGGAAGCAGCTCTCGGCCAACCCGTCGCTCGCCCCGCAGTTCACGGGCGAGAAGCCGGTCGTGCACGCGGATCACATCGGCGCCTCGACCTTCGTCGATAAGGGCTGGAGCCGC
>JANLSF010000068.1:0-7063 GCA_031362285.1 Gemmatimonadota bacterium
CAGAAATCCTGCGCGGCGCCGCCTTCGGCGGTGAACCCGAACCAAACCCCATCGCTGGTGACGCGGCCGACGGCGTTGGCGATGAAGTCGGGGCGCAGCGCGCCGGAGGCGAGGGCGCCCCAGTTGACCGTGGATCCGGAATGGTTCAGGCCGAACAGGGTGTATTCGGTGGTGCCACCGCCGTTGTCGTAGTAGCTACCGTGATTCATGAAGGCATCGAACTTGAGCGTATAATTGCCCGAAAAGTTCTGGCCCTTGGGGTAGAGATTGACGGCGAACCGGCCGGCACTCTCGCTGCCGCGAAGGAGAAGCTCCGCGCTTACGGCATTGCGCCGCCCGGACCGCGCGTGGACGCCGCCGATCCCCTCGTGCAGATCCTCCGGCGCACGCCGGAGGCGGACATCGCCTGTCCGTGGTGCGGCGCGGCCAGGACCGAGTTGCGCTCGGCGTTCGGCCCCACCGCCTGCAAGAGCATCCGCTTCTGCCCGAGCTGCCACCAACCGTTCGAGGCGTTCAAGGCGATTTGAACGACCGGCGCCGCGCGCGCCGCAAGCGCGAGGCGCGTGCGCCGCCACAGCGCGCTCACGGCGGCCCGTACCTCGCGTTATCGTTCCGTCCGTGACCCTCTTCAGCTGGTGGCACGCCGGCACCCCGGCGGCACGCAAGGCGCTCATCGCGGCCTCACTGGGCTGGATGCTCGACGCCTTCGACGTGATGCTCTTCGCCCTCGTCCTGCCGCAAGTCATGGTGGAACTCGGGCTGTCGAAGCCGCAGGCCGGCATGCTCGGGTCGCTGGCGCTGCTCGCGGCCGCCGCCGGCGGGATCGCCTTCGGCGTCGTGTCGGACAAGTTCGGCCGCACGCGGGCGCTGATGGGGAGCGTCCTCATCTACTCGGCGTTCACGGGGCTCACGTCGCTCGTGACGAACATCTGGCAGTTCGCCCTCTGCCGCGTGCTCCTCGGCCTCGGGATGGGCGGCGAATGGGCGAGCGGGGCGTCGCTGGTCTCGGAGCACTGGCCGACCGAGCATCGGGGCAAGGCGCTGGGGCTGATGCAGAGCGCGTGGGCCGTGGGGTACGCGCTGGCGGCGCTCGTGGTCGGCCTCGTGCTGCCGGCGTTCGGGTGGCGGGCGGTGTTCGCCATCGGCGTGCTGCCCGCGCTGCTCGTGCTCTGGGTGCGCTCCGGGGTCGAGGAGTCGTCGCTCTGGCAGGCGCAGCATGCGAAGGACGGCGTCGCGGCGTCGCGCGGCGGGCCCGCCGGCCCGACCGCCGCCACCCGCGGTTTCGCCGCCCTGTTCACGGGGCCGATCGCGAAGATCACGATCGTCGTCACCTTCATGAATGCGTGCACCCTGTTCGGGTGGTGGGGGCTCAACCAGTGGATTCCCGCCTACCTCTCGTTGCCGGTGTCGCAGGGCGGCGTGGGGCTCTCGCCGCGCGTCATGGCCGGGTTCGTGTTCGCAATGCAGGTCGGGATGTGGTTCGGGTACGTCACCTTCGGGTACATTGGCGACGTCGTGGGCCGGAAGCGGGCCTACGTCGGCTACCTGCTGGCGGCGAGCGTGCTGCTGCCGCTCTACGGCTGGCTGCGCACGCCACTCGTGCTGCTCGCGCTCGGGCCGCTCGTCGCCTTCTTCGGCACGGGGTACTACAGCGGCTTCGGCGCCCTCACCGCGGAGCTCTACCCCACGGAAGTGCGCGGCACGGCCCAGGGGTTCACCTACAACCTGGGGCGCATCGCGAGCGCGGCCGCCCCGTGGATCGTGGGATCGCTGGCGGCCAGCGACGGCTTCGCGGCGGCGTTTGCCGTGACCGGCGCGGCGTTCCTCACCGCGGCCATCGCCTGGCGGTGGATTCCGGAAACGCGCGGACGCGATCTCGCGTGAGCGTTTGACGCACGATGGATGGCGCGACGTTCATCGCGGAACATGGGAACCCGCGGGATGGGAGATCCAGTCTGCCAAGCCCCGTGGGAACCGATGCCGGTTGGCCGGGTTCTCATGCCCATCGCCCCTGAGCGCTCCGGTACGCGGCTGACGCACGCGGCGCGCGCTCTCCCCGCACCCACGAGGTTCGCATGACGCACGGGACCCTCTTCGCCGCCCTCTCCCTCGCGGCACCCGCCCTGCTCGCGGCGCAAACCGTGGACGGCCGGCTCGTCGATGACAAGACCAGCGCCGCGATCGCCGGCGCGTCGATCTCCCTCGTGCCTGGCGGGCGCGGCGACACGACGACCGTGGTCACCGACAGCACCGGCCGTTTTCGCGTGGCCGCCACGATCCCGGGGACATACGCGCTCCGCATCCGGCGCATCGGCATCCAGCCCGCGCTCACCAACGTCTTCTGGCTTGGGCCCCTCACGGAGCGCCGGCCGCTGCTCCGCATGGACGTCGTGGGGCTGGCCTCCGACACCGTGCGCGTCACGGCCAAGGGACTCACCGTCACCGACTGGACGCAGGGCTTCTTCGAGCGGCGGCGCGCGACGCACGGCACGTTCCTCACGAGCGCCGACCTGGCGAACCGGAACCCGCTGCAGGCCTCCGACTGGTTCCTGGGAGTGCGCGGGCTGACCGTGGACCATGCCGGTGGACGCGTGCGGTTTCTCGCCAACCGGTCCGCTGGCGGCTGCGCCATGGATGTCTACGTCGACGATCTGCCGCTGCCCGACGGCGACCTGAACTCGCTCTTGCGTGGCGATGACATCGCGGCGGTCGAAGTCTACCCCAGTCGCATTGACGCGCCGACGCGCTATCGCCAGCGTGGCTGTGGGCTGGTGCTGGTGTGGACGCGCAACGACGCCGACCCGAGCGAGATTGCCGACGGCGCCGCGGCCAAGCCGTAGCGGCGAATCCTGGAGGGGGGCGGCGGCGTACGGAGAGACATGCCTGCCGCCGTCTCTCTCTCCGCCGCCCCGGCCACGCGTCTTGCGCATGGACAGTTCTATGGGGCGCAGAGTGCGCGCCTCGACACGGGCGAGGTGGTGCTCGCGCTCATGCGGCCCGACGCGGCGCTCGAGGTGGAACGGCACACGCACGAGACGGCGCACCTGATCGTGCACCTGCGGGGCCGGTACCTCTCATCGGCCGCCGGCGCCCCGGCCAGTTGCGACGGGCCGGCGGTGGTCTACAATCCGCCGGGCACGTGCCACCACGATCGATACGCGCGTGCGGAGGGCTCGATCGGCGGCCTCTTCCTCTCCGTCGGCGTGTCGGCGACGCGGTGGAATGAGGCGAACGCCGGCGCGCCGCTGTCCGCCCAGGCGACCTTCCGGCAGGATGCCGCAGCGTTGGCGCTCGGCGCGCGACTGCTCCGGATTGCCCATGCCAACGATGGCGCGCCGGCCGCGCTGGAAGCCGAGGCGCTGGTGCTGGAACTGCTGGCGCAGCACACCGTTGCATCCGCGTCGCGCACCGGACGCGCGGGGCCGCCGAACTGGCTCGCGCGCGCGCACGAGTTGTTGCGGGACCGGAGCGCGGAGCGCGTCACGATCCGCGAAATCGCCCGCGCGTGCAACGTGCACCCCGTCTATCTGGCGCGCGCGTTCCGCCGGCACTTCGGGTGCACGCCAGGCGAGGTGCTGCGCCGCGAGCGCGTGTCGCGCGCGGCAGCGCTGCTCACCGGCACGGGTCGAGCACTCAGCGATGTCGCGCTGTCGACCGGCTTCAGCGACCAGAGCCACCTGACGACGGCCTTCCGGCGCGCGCATGGGCTGACGCCGGGCGCCTATCGCACGCTGCTTTCGGGCGCCTGTCGCCGCGCGTAGGTGGACCACGGGGGCACGTGGCGGTCGTAGGTTGCGTGCGTGCAAGACAGCGGCCGCGACATGTGCGATCATGGAGGCAGGCGACCGCAGTCCGGAACGGCGCCGGGGGTGCCCTACCTTCCGAGGTTCGCACGATGCCACGCCACGCATTTGCGTCATTAGCAGGTCACACCGGTCGCGTCCTCGTCGTTGTCGCCGTGTTGGCACGCGCCGGGGGGGCGCAGCAGGTGCCCGCGCGCGCCGGTGATGATCTCGTGGGCGTCTGGGGGTCCGAGGGCATCACCGGGCCTGCGGTGCGCGGATCGCTCACCCTGGAACGCACGCCTGAGGGGTGGACGCTGACCGTGGGCGGCTACCGCGTGCACGCCAACGCCACCGGCGACAGCGTGCACGTGCCGCTGAGCAATGGGCAGGGGCGGCTCACGGTGCCTCGCCTTGTCGCGGGGAAGAGCGCGCGCGCCTTCTGGGTGCATCCGTCGGACCGGGGCTATGACTGGGCCACGCCGGTGATGCTGACCCCGTCGGGCACCTCCGCTTGGCGCGGAACGCTGGCGCCGCTCGACGAACGCTTCGGGCTCTACCTGCAGGTGAGTCGCGCGAGCGATGGGACACTCGTCGGCGTGTTCCGCAACCCGGACTTCGGCTGGAATCTCGGTCGCCGCTTCACCGTGGCGCGCGCGGGCGACAACGTGACGCTTGCCGACTCCGCCACCAGGCGCGTCCGCTTCACCCAGCCCTACGACTCGGGGCAGCGCACGATCACCTTCGACTTCGGCACGCCGGTGGTGCTTCGGCCCCGCAGCCGCGACAACGCGCCAGGGTTCTGGCCGGTCACGCCGGCCGACCGGGCGCCCGGATACCGCGTGCCGCTCGCAGCTGGCGATGGCTGGCGCGTGGCCCAGGCCGGCGAGGTCGGCCTCGACCCAACGAGGCTTGCCGCCCTCACCACGCGCCTCGCGCTCGCTGACCCGGTGGACGACACGCTGCCGCTCGTGCATGCGGTGCTCGTGGCCCGGCGCGGGCGACTCGTCTTCGAGGAATACTTCCGGGGGTTCACCGCCGACCGCCCGCACGACACGCGCTCCGCGTTCAAGACGATGAGTTCCATCCTCGCCGGCGTGGCCATGCAACAGGGCGTGGCGCTGTCGCCAGAGAGCCGCGTGTACGCGACGCTCCGACCCGGCGCCGCACTTGGCGATCCGCGCAAGGCGGCCATCACGCTGCGACACCTGTTCACGCACACCACCGGCCTCGACTGCGATGATCCGGATGCGGCGTCGCCCGGGCAGGAGGACACCATGCAGGAACAGCGCGCCCAGCCCGACTGGACGCGCTTCACCCTCGACCTGGCCGTCAAGCACGACACGGGCGCGGTGTACGCCTACTGCTCCGGCACCATGAACCTGGCCGGTGCGATGGTCGCCGCGACGACGCATCGCTGGCTCCCCGACTACTTCGACGAGATGGTGGCCCGCCCGATGGGGATCACGGGATGGGGGTGGAACCTCACGCCCACCGGCGAGGGGTACTCGGGAGGAGGCGCGCAGCTTCGCCCCCGCGACCTGCTCAAGCTCGGCCAATTGTACCTCGCTCACGGCGTGTGGAACGGACGGCGCATCGTGCCGGACGCGTGGGTGCGCGAGTCCACGGCGCACCAGGTGACCGCGTACGATGGCTTGTCGGACGGCTACGCGTGGCACCGTAACACGATCCGGGCCAACGGACGCGACTACGCCGAGTACGAGATGAGCGGCAACGGCGGGCAGTTGGTGGCGGTGATCCCGGAGGCCGATCTCGTGGTGGTGACGACCGCCGGGAGCTACGGGCGTCGTGGATCGTGGCGCACGCTACGGGAGGCGCTCATTCCGCGGTACATCCTCGAGGGGATGCGCGCGACACGCTGAGCGCGCCGGCGTAGCGTCTGGTGCGCGGGGTTGTTGCGACCTGCAAAGAACGGGTACAGTAGTTCGCGCGCGGCCTGACTACCGTGTGGCATGCACGAAACGCGCCTGCCCACTTGCGGCCCAACCGCCGAGGAGGAGAGACTGTGTACATGGCGGCTATCCAGCGGGACTGGACCGTCGAGGAGGTGCTCGCCCTCCCCGACGACGGACAGCGATACGAGGTGGTCGACGGAGCGCTCCTCGTGAGCCCGTCGCCGAGATTGCCACATCAGGAGGCGGTGGGCGAGCTGCTGGCCCGCATCAAGTCGTACCTCGCGGGTACTCGCATGGGCTACGCGTTCGCGGCTCCGGCCGACATCATCTTCGGTCCGCGCACGCTCGTGCAGCCTGACCTCTTCGTGGCGCCGCCCGTAGGAGGCCGGCGCCCCAGGGAATGGGTGGACATCACCACACTGCTCCTGACGGTCGAGGTGCTGTCGCGAGCCACCGCGCGCGCCGATCGAACCACGAAGCGCACGCTCTATCAGCGCATGGCGGTTCCGGAGTATTGGATCGTGGACCTGCAAGCGCGCCGAGTGGAACGCTGGCGACCGCAGGAGAGGCGTGCCGAGGTGGTCGACGGCGTATTGGCGTGGCAGCCGTCGGCGGAGCTACCGCCGCTCGAGATCCACCTGCCGTCGTTCTTTGCCGGCGTGTGGGACGACGGCTGACCGCGGACGCGCGGCGGCCTTCTCTCTCCGGCGCCGTCCGCCGACTCATCGAGACATCGTGAAACTCACCGTGATCCTCTCGGCGCTGCTTGTTGGTGCGGCGCGACTCGCCGCGCAGGTGGCGCCGGTGCCCGCGCCCGCCGCTCCCGACGGACCCGTGGTGCTCCTCACCGATCACGCGCTCGACGGACGTGGCGGCCAACTCCGCGGCGCGCGCATCGGCGTGGCGCGCGGCCGCATCACGTCGCTCGCGGCGCGTTCAGGCGCGACAATCGACCTGCGTGGCTACACGGTGCTCCCCGGCTGGATCGACACGCATGTGCACCTCGACTCGCACTTCGATCGTTCCGGACGCATCGCCACCGACGCGGAGCCAGCCGCCGAGGCGGCGCTGGGCATGGCGGCGGCGGCGTGGGCCACGCTGATGGGCGGATTCACCACCGTGCAGTCGGTGGGTGAACTCAGCGAGCGGGCATTGCGCGACATCATCCGCGACCACGGGCATCCGGGGCCACGCGTGCTGACGTCATTGGCGGCCATCGTCGGCCGGGGCGACAGCACGCCGTCCGACTCCGTGCTCCGCGCGATGGTTCGCGAGCGGAAGGCGCAGGGCGCCGACCTGGTCAAGATCTTCGCCTCCACGAGCCAGCGCGTGGGGGCGCGCCCCCCCCTGACAGAGGCGCAACTC
>JANLSF010000701.1:0-4676 GCA_031362285.1 Gemmatimonadota bacterium
GGTGGTGGTGCGATCGTCGCACGCGGCGCTGCTCGAGCGCGCGCGCGCGTCGTTCTCGGCGCAACCGGTGGATGCCCCGCGCATCCGCCTCGACATGCGGCTCTTCGGCAACGCCGGCGCGCCGCTCAAGGTGATGGTCACGGCCGACGGCGACGAAGTCACCGCGCGCAGCGAGGTCCCGCTGGCCCCGGCCGGCAAGCGCGCGCTCGACGTGCCGCAGTTGCGTGAGCAACTCGGCCGCTTGGGCGAAACCCCGTTCCGTCTCGGATCGCTCGACATCGGGGGACTCTCCGCCGGCCTCTTCCTCCCCGTGAGCGAACTCAACCGCGTGCGGCAGGCAGCGGTCGAGGAACTGCTCCTCCACCGCGACTGGGCGAGGGCGGCGACCGATGCCGAACGCGACGCGGCCATCACGCGCGCCGTCGCCGCCGTGCCCTCGGGCCGCGCGGAACGCGACGACGATGACCGGGCCATCCTCTCCGCCGACGTCTGGCGGATCGACGATGCCGACGCCGCTGCGCTGGCCGGCGCCGACGAGGTCGTGCTGGACGTCTTCCTCCGGCACCCGACGCCGCCGGTCAGCCACGTGGTCGCGCTCGCGGAGCGGCTGGCCGCGCGCGGCACGGCGCTGCGCCTGCGCACGCCGGTCATCGTGCGTCCGGAGGAGCGGCGAACCACCGACAAGTGGCTGGCCCTGGGCCTCCCCGTGCTGACCGGCCACCTCGGCCTGCTCGCCGAGCTGGCGACGGCGGGTCGCGACTTCATCGGCGACTACGCGCTGAACGTCTTCAACCAGCACACGGCGGCCGAGCTGTTTGCCCTGGGCGCTCGGCGTCTGACCCTCTCCATCGAACTCACGGCGGAGGAGATGGCGGAGGTGAGCGCGCCGTAGCGCGGGCGCAGCTTCGACGTCGTCCTGCACGGCCGGCCCGAGGGGATGACCATCGAGCACTGCGTGCTCTCCGCCGCCTTCGACCGGGAACCGGCGACCTGCCGCGACCTCTGCGTGCAGAAGCACCCCGACGTGCGCCTCACCGATCCCGCCGGCTACACCTTTCCCGTGGCCACCGACTCGGCGTGCCGCAATCGCCTGTTGCACTCGCGCGCCGTCGATGGCTCCGCGTGGGCGCCGCGGCTCTGGCAGTCGGGCATCCGGCACTTCCGCCTGCTGTTCAACGTGCCAGGCGATGCCGTGGGCGAGACCGTGTCGGCGTATCGCCGACTCGTGGACGACCTGGCGTCGGGTGCGACGCCCCATCCGGCAAAGGTCCGCGAGTCGTTGCACGGCGAGTTCACGCGCGGGCACTTCGCGCGGGCCGTGTAACGCGCCCGACGCGCGAGGAGATCAGCCCGCGCGCAGGGTGTCGCGCACTTTCTGGAGCAACGCCTCGACGGCAAACGGCTTCTCCAGGAAGCCGGCCTCCGGGGGGACGGTCCCGCCGTCGGGCAATGTGTCGGCACTGAAACCGGACATGAACACGATGCGCGCTTCCGGTCTCGCCGCCTTGATCGTGCGCCACATCGCCGGTCCGCTCAGGGTCGGCATCACGAGGTCGCTGAGCACGAGGTCGATGCGCCCGGCGAATCCCTCGGCCTTGGCCACCCCATCCGCGCCGTTCGTCGCCTCGATGACCGTGTAGCCACCGCTGCGCAGCACCCGGGCGGCCACCGCGCGCACCTGTGGCTCATCCTCGACGAGGAGGATCGTGGCAGAGCGGTCCGGAGTGAGGATGCGCGGGATCACGGCGATCGTCTCCGGCTGCGTCGGGCCGGTATAGCGGGGCAGCAGGATACTGAAGCGGGCGCCTACCCCCGGCGTCGAGAACACCGTGATGCCACCGCCCGACTGCGCCACGACTCCATGGACCATCGCGAGGCCGAGCCCCGGTCCCCCCGTCGACCCCTTGGTGGTGTAGAACGGCTCGAAGATGCGCGAGCGCGTGGCCTCGTCCATCCCGGAGCCCGAGTCCTGCACGATGATGCGCACGAACTCGCCCGGCCGGGCCAGTCCATGGGCCTGCGCCTCGCTCGCGGAGACGTTCACGTTGGCCGTCGTCAACAGCAACCGGCCGCCTCCGGGCATGGCATCCCGCGCATTGAGGGACAGGTTCACGATCGCCTGCTCGAGCTGCGAGGGGTCGGCCCGCACGGGCCAGACCGACGGCGCGAGCTCGGTCGCAAGGGTGATATGCTCCCCGATGAGGCGCGCGAGCAGGCGTCGCATGCCCTCCACGCGCTCGTTCAAGTCCAGGATGGCGGGCTCGATCACTTGTCGGCGGGCGAAGGCGAGCAACTGCCGCGTGAGTTCGGCCGCCCGCTCGGCCGATCGCTGGATGTCGTCCAGTTCGGCGTGCAGTTGCGGGTCGCGTGCGGCCGTCAGCCGCGCCATGCTCACGTGCCCGAGGATGGCGGTGAGGATGTTGTTGAAGTCGTGCGCCACGCCTCCGGCGAGCTGTCCGATGCTCTCGAGCTTCTGCGCCTGGAGCAGGCGCGCCTCGAACTCGGCGCGCTCCGAGAGGTCGCGCGCGTTGACGACCACCATGGGCGCCCCGCCGCGGCCGGGCTGCAGGCTGCCCAGGGCCTCGAACTTCCGGAACGACCCGTCGGCGGCCCGCAACCGGACATGCGTCGGGGGCACTCCGGTGTCACCAGCGAGAAAGCGCTCAAGGAGGCCCGAGACCCCCGTCGCGTCGTCGGGATGGATGAAGTCCAGCGCCTTTCGGCGCAGTAGCGCCTCCGCCGGCCAGCCCAGCAACCGCGTCACCGATGGTCCCACGAAGTCCACGAGTCCCCCCGCCGTCAGCGTCACCACGATGTCGGAGGCGCCGTCGATGATCGACCGGAACCGCGCCTCGCTTTCGCGGAGTGTCGCTTGCGCCTGCTCGGCCTCGACGGCCGAGGCCCGCGCGCGCGATCGCTCGATCACGAGCAGCGACACGGCCATGGCCGAGCCCACGATCGGCACCATGATCGCGTCGACCACCGTGAGCGTGGGGAAGACGACGCTCGCCGTGCCCGCGAACCAGAGCAGCACGCCCCCGAGCGCCTGCTTGATGCCGAACGCGACCAGGAGTGCACCGAGGAGGCGCAAGCCGAACCACTCCTGGGTCCGCCCCGTGGTCCAGGCCAGGCGTCCGGCCACGATCGAGACGCACCCCATGACGGCGGTCGGCGCGAGCACCCGCGCGATCAGGCGTACGGAGCGTCCGACGGGCTGCGGCGCCGTGAGCAGCACGACCACGATCGACAGGATCAGGACACTCGCGATCACTCGACCGACAGCTGCGGCGCTTGGCCGCGCCCGCCCGGTGGCTCCGAGCACCCCGCGGAGCAGTAGCAGCGAGAAGGCGAGCCCGAGCGTCATCGCCAGCACGGACGCGTACGCGCGTTCCGCCGATTCCGACGCCACCATCGCGAGCCAGTAGGCCGACCCTTCGGCCGCCGCATACGCCGAGAACACGGCCCAGGCATAGCCCCAGTCGCGCAGATAGCGCTGCCCGTAGAGGCGCCAGAACCCCCAGAACGCCGCGCCATACGACGCCGCCAGGAGGGACTGCACCACGTACGACGTGACGAGGACGGTATCAGGCTTCATCTGTCGCGTGCGGCGCCGAAGAAGAGGGGGACCGATTCGCCTCCTGCAAAGCAAAGACCCGGTGCGCAATGCGGCAATGGGGCCACGCCCGCGAGCAACGAATATCATGACCGCCATGCCCCTGCTCGCGAACGCCCGCGCCATGCTCGAAGCTCACTTTGGCTTCGCCGATTTCCGCCCCGGACAGGCGAATGCCATTCGGCAGGTGCTGGCCGGGCGTGACGTGCTCGTCGTCCTCCCGACGGGCGGCGGCAAGTCGCTGTGCTACCAGGTGCCGGCGCTGGTCCAGGGCGGGTTGACCGTCGTGCTCTCGCCCCTCATTTCGCTGATGCATGATCAGGTCGACGCGCTCGGCCGCCGAAACGTTCCCGCCACCTATCTCAACAGCACCCTGGGCCAGGCGGAGGTGAGCAACCGGTGGGCGCGCGTGGAGAGCGGCGCGATTCGCCTGCTCTACCTCGCGCCGGAGCGTCTCGAGTCCGGGCGCACGGCCGACCGACTTTCCCGAGTCGGCGTCCGCCTGCTGGCTGTCGACGAGGCCCATTGCATCAGCGAATGGGGGCACGATTTCCGCCCGAGCTACCGCCGCGTGCGCGCGGCCCGCGACGCCATTGGCGCGCCACCGACCATCGCCCTCACCGCCACGGCAACGCCCGACGTTCGCCGGGACATCGTCGCCCAGTTGGGCCTCCGCGGCGCACAGGTGATCGTGGCCGGGTTCGACCGGACCAACCTCACGTACCGCGTGCATCCGGCCCCCACGCAGGCGGCCAAGGACGAGGCCCTCGCCGGTGCGCTGCACCGCATGTCGACCGGCGTGGCCGTGGTCTACGCGAGCACGCGCAAGGAGGTCGAGCGCGTGGCGCACGCGCTCCGCCGTCGCAAGATCAGGGCGCAGGCATACCACGGTGGCCTCGAGGACGCCGAACGCGCGCGCGTGCAGGACGGGTTCATGGGCGAGTCGATGCGGGCCATCGTCGCCACCAGTGCCTTCGGCATGGGCATCGACAAGCCGAACGTGCGCCTCGTCGTGCACCACGCCATGCCCGGCACGCTCGAGGCGTACTACCAGGAAGCCGGG
>JANLSF010000711.1:0-2966 GCA_031362285.1 Gemmatimonadota bacterium
ACCGCGGCACCTACGAGATGGGGCGCCAACTCACGTGGGCGTGGACGCAGTTGCTTGCCGATGCGAAGCGGCCCGAGGTGAAGGCGCTTCTCGAGCGCGAGAAGGTCGAGACCTGGTACGCGCTGCAGCCCATGAAGCGCGGCCTGAACCCGCTCAGCGTCGAGCCCACCTACGAGGCGTGGTACCTCGACTTCTTCGAGCACGCCGACTACGACGCTTTCTGGAAGGACCGGATGGTGAACTGGTCGGAGCACTACGACGAGACCGCCGACATCCCCATGCTCCACGTGGGCGGCTGGTACGACATCTTCCTCGCCGGGACCTTCCAGAACTTCGCCGAGCTCGGGCGTCGCAACAAGACGCCGCAACGGTTGCTCGTGGGGCCGTGGACGCACAGCGGCAACCTGCGCCCGTACGCCGGCGACGTCGCGTTCGGCCCCGAGGCGGCGATCCCCGACTTCCAGACCGCGTTCCACATCCGGTGGTTCGACCACTTCATGAAGGGGCTCGCCACCGGAACGGAATCCGAGTCACCGGTGCGCCTGTTCGTGATGGGGCTGGGCGACGGTCACAAGGACGCCGACGGGCGCCTGTTCCACGGCGGCACCTGGCGCAATTACCCGAGCTGGCCGGTGCCGGGCACGAAGCTCGTGAACTACTACTTCCACGGCGACGGCACGCTGTCGCCCGCGAAGCCCACGGCGGTCGCTTCGTCCACCACCTACACGTTCGACCCCGCGCACCCGGTGCCCACCATCGGCGGCGGCTCCTCGGCCCGCCTCAAGGACGGCGCCTACGACCAGCGAGAGGACCCGCGCTTTCCGCCGTCGGCCGCGCCATTCATGCCGCTGCGCGCACGGAGCGACGTGGTGGTGTTCCAGACGGAGCCGCTGGCCGAGGACATGACGGTGATCGGCCCGATCACGGTGACGCTGCATGCGTCGAGCAACCGGACCGACACCGATTTCACGGCCAAGCTCGTGGACGTGTACCCGCCGAGCCCAACGTGGCCGGGCGGGTACGACCTGAACATCACCGATGCGATCGTGCGCGGGCGCTATCGCGCGACGCGCGACCACCAGGTGCTGCTCAAGCCCGCTCAGGTGTACGCGTTCACCATTGCCCCCTTCCCCACTGCCAACGTGTTCAAGAAGGGGCACCGGATCCGCGTGGACATCTCGAGCTCCAATTTCCCGCGGTTCGATGCGAATCCGGGCACCGGCGAGCCGTTGGGGAAGAACACGCGCATGGTGACGCAGGACAACACGGTGTACCACGGTGCGCGGTACCCGTCGCACATCGTGCTGCCGCTCGCGCCGGCGGTGAAGTGATGCTGACCCTCCTCGCCTTCGGCATGGTCGCGACCTTCATGGCGCTGATCATGACCAAGCGGATGTCGCCGCTGACGGCGCTCATCGTCGTGCCGATCGTCTTCGGCGTGCTGGCCGGATTCACCACCGCGCTCGGCCCCATGATGCTCGACGGGATCAGGAACCTCGCCCCCACCGGGGTGATGCTCCTCTTCGCGATCCTGTACTTCGCCATCATGCTCGACGCGGGGCTGTTCGACCCGTTCGTGGACCTGGTGTTGCGGGTGGTGAAGGGAGACCCGGCGCGCGTCGTGTTCGGCACCGCCGTGATCGCGCTCCTCGTCTCGCTCGACGGCGACGGCTCCACCACCTACATGATCACCACCGCGGCCATGCTGCCGCTCTACCTCAAGCTCGGGATCCGCCCCATCGTGCTGGCCTGCGTGTGCATGCTGAGCGGCGGCGTGATGAACCTGCTCCCCTGGGGCGGCCCCACGGCCCGCGTGGCCACCGCGCTGGCCGTGGACATGGGGGCGCTCTTCCCGCCGTTGGTGCCGGCCATCCTGGCGGGGGCCGCGTGGGTGCTGTTCGCCTCGTGGCAACTGGGACGTGGGGAGCGCAGCCGGTTGCTGGCGCAGGGCGGCCCGGCGCCGGTGTTGCTCACCCCCGGCGGCGAGCACGGCATCGTGGCCGACGACGCGGGATCAGTCGCGCTCAAGCGGCCCAGGCTGCGACTCGTGAACGCGGCACTCACCTTGGGCCTGCTCCTGGCCCTCGTGAAGGGGGTGCTCCCGCTCGCCGTGCTGTTCATGATCGCGTTCGCGGTGGCGCTCATGCTCAACTATCCGTCGCTGGCCGACCAGCGCGAGCGCGTGAGCGCGCATGCGGGCAACGCGCTCGCCGTGGCCGGCGTGGTGTTCGCGGCGGGGATCTTCACGGGGATCCTCTCGGGCACGAAGATGGTCGACGCGATGGCCCAGAGCGTGGTACACCTGATCCCGGCGCCGCTCGGGCCGTACATGGCGCCGGTCACGGGCCTCCTGTCCATCCCGTTCACCTTCTTCATCTCCAATGACGCCTTCTACTACGGCGTGCTACCGATCCTCGCCAAGGCGGGGGCGGCGTACGGCATCACCGCGGTGGAGATCGGGCGCGCGTCGCTGATCGGGCAGCCGGTGCACCTGCTCTCTCCGCTCGTCCCTTCCACCTACCTGCTGGTGGGGCTCTGCGGCGTGGAGTTCGACGAGCACCAGAAGTTTACCATCAAGTGGGCGCTGCTCTCGGCCGCCGTGCTGCTCGGCGTGGGGCTGTTGACGACGGTGATTCCGCTGGTGGGACGCGCGACGCCCTGAGCCCCTCGCTCAGGACAGCTGCGCCACGTGATGCGGGCGCCGGCTCTTCTCCAGCTCCTCGAGGTGGTGCAGCGTCGTCGCCCCGTAGAACACCTTGATGTACTTGGCCTGCGTCGGCGTGAGACGCCGCACGGCCCAGCTCAGGTGCACGAAGTGCGGCTCCACCGGCGCATGCCTGGGCTGCATCCCGCTCTCGCGCGGGGGCAGCAACGAGTGGACGAACGTGGTGACGGCGTGCAGCCCGTGCAACACGCGCAAGGCCAACCGGATGGCGCACGAGATCGGGATGCAGCCCAGGCATGCG
>JANLSF010000728.1:0-6596 GCA_031362285.1 Gemmatimonadota bacterium
ATCGTGTACAACAAGGCGCCGAGTGTCCTCAAGCAACTGAACTATCTCGTGGGCGACACCGTGTTCCGGCGCGGCGTGCGCACTTTCCTGGGTCGCCACGCCTACGCCAATGCCACCTGGCAGCAGTTGCTGGGCGCCATCGGCGAGGCCGCCGAGCCACGGGCGTCACGGAACCGCGAGGGGCTCACCTCGGCCATGCAGGCCTTTGGCGCGAACTTCATGCTGCGCCCCGGCATGCCGGCGGTCGAACAGCAACTCACCGTCGCCAACGGGCGCATCACCGGGCTCGCCCTCGCCCAGCGTCCCGTGCGCGCGCTCTCGGGCGAGGCACCGTGGCCCATGCGCGCGCAACTCCTCCTCTGGTACGGCCCCGACAGCGCGCGCACGATTCCCGTCACCTTCACCGGTCGCCTCACCGACGTGCGTTCGGCGCGCGGGCTCGCGGCGCCACGCGTGGTGTTCGCCAACGTGGACGACTACGGCTACTTCCTCACCTACCTCGACAGCGCGAGCACCGCCGCGCTCGAGGCGGGCGCCATGCGCGAGGTGCGTGACCCCTTCCTGCGCTCCATGCTCTGGGGGGCGCTCTGGGACCAGGTGCGCGACGCGCGCCTCGATCCGGCGCGGTATGCGCGGCTCGTGCTGCGCGAGGCGCCGGTCGAGACCGACGAGCAGCTGCTCCCGCAGCTGCTCGGGCGCCTCGTGCGCGCCACCACCAGCTATGTGGCCGACTCGACGCGCGCCGCGCTCCGTGCCGACGCCGAGCGCATCCTCTGGTCGCTGGCGAGCGATCGCAGCAAGCCGTTCGGCCTCCGGCGCGCCGGCGCCGACGCGTTCATCGGCGTGGCCGCCACGCCGAGCGGCGTGGCCACGCTCGAGCAACTGCTCACCGCCGACTCGCTCGCCGGAGAACCGCTCCGCGATCCCACCCGCTGGGAGGTCGTGAACCGGCTCCTCGTGCTCGGTGCCGCGAGCGGCGAGCGTGCCCTCGCCGCGCAGTCCGCGCGTGACACCACCCCCGACGGACGCCGCCGCGCCTTCACCGCCGGTGCGGCCCACGCCGACGCGGCCACCAAGCGCGCCTACTTCACCCGCTACTTCGGCGACCGCGCCCTCAACGAGGACTGGGCCTCGGGCTCGCTCGGCGCCTTCAACGCCAGCGAGCATGCCGCCGAGACGCTGCCGTACTTGCGCGTGGCGCTCGATTCACTCCGCTACATCCAGGCCAACCGCCGCATCTTCTTCCTCGGCAGCTGGCTCGGAGCGTTCATCGGCGGCCAGCAGTCTGATGCGGCGCTGGCCACCGTGCGCCGCTACCTGTCCGACAACCCCCAGCTTCCTCGCGATCTCAGGCTCAAGGTGCTGCAGTACGGCGATGACCTGGAGCGGACGGTGCGCATCCGGGCTCGGTGGGTCGGCGCGGTGCCGTAGCCCCGGACTGGAGCAACGCCACGAACCGCGGACGATTCGTGGCGTTGCTCCGGTCCTGCGACCATTGGCGGGAGCTACTTCTTCGCGCCCTTGGGCTTCCAGTACGCGTCGGCATCGCCCCACACCGGCCCCATCGTGCTGAGGGCCGGGTTCACGAAGAACAACTGCGTGTCGGCCGTGTTCTGATACGCGATGGTCATCTCGCGCATCTTCTTCTGCCCCTCCGGGCCTCCAATGGCGGCCGCGTAGGCTTCGCCGTGCGGATCATTGTCGAACTCCGCCATCCCCTTCTTCGCCGCCATCACGAGGAAGGTGCCAGACGGCGCGCCCATCGTGACCTGGTAGACCGCGTAGCCATCGACCGCCTTGATCTTCTCGTGCGCCGCCTTCGTGATCTTGCGGGCCTCCTCGAACGTCGGGCCTTGGCCGATCTTCACCGAGATCCGCTGCACGGTCATGTACCGCATGGACGGCAACGGCACGCCACTGGTGTAGCTGAGGTCGTCGCGCAACCGTGCGATCATCGTGAACTGGTTGGCCAGCAAGTCGGCCTCCATCGGACGGTACTTGGCGTCCACGGCGCTCATGGCCGGCGCCGCGGCGACCGTCTCGTTCAACTTCTGCATGTCGGCCGCAGAGGGAAAGCCCATCAGGAACCACACTTCGTTCGCCCCGCTCATCGACGTCAGGCCAAGCAACGCCGCCGGGTACTTGATCGCGTCGTAGGCGCGGGTCCACTCCGTCTCCAGCTTCATGTGGGCCGGCTCCTTGCCGGGCTTCACCACCTCGCGCTGGATGGTCATCCACTTGGGCGGCGCGTTGTTGTCCTGCGCGGGGAGGAGGGCGGGGGCCGCGAGAGCGGCGGCGAGGGTGCAGGTCGTGAACCAGGTGCGCATGAAGAGCTCCGATCGCTGACACGTGGTCGGCGCACCGCGCGATGGTCCTGCGTCTCAGGCCGGGCGTGGTGCGCCGACGGCACGAACGATTCGATGGCCGCGCAGATCAGCGTCTGTCGCGCGACCCGTTCGTGTCGACGGCGAACATGGGAGGCGCCGGGCACGGAGCGCAAGAGTGGCGCCGGTGCCCTTGACAAACAATTGGCGCCGAACACCGGCGCAGGCTACCGCGGCGTGCCTTCGGTCAGCCGCTTGCTCCACAGCCAGAGGCCGTTCGTCGCCTCGGGGGGCAGCCGGTGCCCGAGCTGTCGCGCCACCAACACGAGCTGGCCGCGATGGTGCGCCTCGTGCGCCACGAAGTACGACAGCACGTGCGGCACGTCGAGGGGGAGGTTGCGCCACACGTACGCCTTGGTCGCCGGCACCGCGCCGCCCTCCGTGAGCCCGCGTGCCAGCAGCGCTTCCATCCCCGCGCTGCTCCTCCTCAGGGCGACGAGCAACTGCCGCCGCGTCACCGTACGCAGCTTCACCAGCGCCGGTACCGGAATGCCCAGCGGAAGGCCCAGCGTGCGCAGCCACCAGCAGCGGCTGTTGTGCAGGTGCGCCGCGAGTTCGCCCACCGTGCGCCGCGTCTCGCCCGGCAGCCGGGTGCGCCAGATCGCGGGCGGGAGATGCTCCACCAGGAAGCAGGACACCCGGTTGTTGGTGCGCCAGGCGCGCTGGAGCGCGTCCCCCAGTTCGCCGGCGGCCGCTGTCCGCGTCGCGAGAGCCGTGCGCGCCATCGGCGAAAACCCCTACGCCGCCGCGCCCACGGTCAGCCCCGCCTCGGCCAGCAGCGCCTCCACCCGCGCCACCCCATCGGCCGCGAGCGGCAGCAACGGCATGCGCGGCACCCCGCCGTGCATCCCCACGCGGTCGAGCGCCACCTTGATCGCCGGCACCCCCATCACCCCGACAATTTCCTTCGCCATCGGGAACAGCGTCGCCTGCGCGGCCACGGCCGCTGCGTCGTTCCCCGCGCGACGCGCCGCGTACACGGCCAGGCACAGTGCGGGCGCGAACAGCGACACCGCGAGGATCCCGCCGCGTGCGCCCGCGGCCAGGCCCTCCGCCAGCAGGTGCCCGGCCCCCGTGATCACGGTGAAATCGGCCGACTGGTGCGCCAGGTACTGCGTGAGCAGCGCCAGGTCGCCGCTCGAGTCCTTCATCCCGATCACGTTCGCGTGCCGCGCCAGCTCGCCGATCAGCTCCGGCGGGAACACGAAGTGCGTGTACTTCGGGATGTTGTAGACCATGATCGGCAGCGGCGACGTGTCGGCCACCGCGCGGTAGTGCGACCGCAGCACCTCGGTCGTCATGCTCGGCGTGTAATAGTGCGGCGACACGACCAGCACCGCGTCGGCGCCCAGCCGCGCGGCGTCGGCATTGCGCGACATCACCTGCCGCGTGCTCTCCGCCCCCGTGGCGACGATGAGCCACTTGTCCGTCGGCACCTCGGCGCGCGCCACCTCGACCAGGCGACGACGCTCCACGTCGTCCACCAGCGGATTCTCGCCGGTGGAGCCCACGAGCACCACGCCGTTCAGCCCCGCCGCGAGGTGCGCGCGCACGTTGGCGCGGAACGCCTCCAGGTCGAGTTCGCCGCCAGCCGTGAACGTCGTCACCACGGGCGCCATCACCCCTTCGAGCCGCTTCGTCATCATCTGGTCGGTCAGGGAGTCCGCCGCGCGCGCCACCGGGCGCCTCAGGCGGGCTCGTCGTCGAGGAAGATCGGCACGCCGGCGGGTGGCGTCACGGCCCGGCTGGAGAGCGGCGTCCGCCGCTTGAGGTGCCCCACCAGCTTCTCCATGTCGACCGCCCGCGAGGCCGCGGCAATCGCGGCATCGGCCGTGATCGCGTTCTCCTCCACCAGCTGCAGCAGGTGCTGGTCGAAGCTCTGCATGCCCCACTGCTCGCGTGCCGCCGCGATCAGGTCGCGCAGCTCGGCCAAGCGCTCCCCCTCGATCAGGATGTCGCGCATCATGGGAGTGAGCAGCAGCAATTCCACCGCCGTCGCCCGCCCCAGGGAATCGGGGCGTGGCACGGCGCGCAGCGCCACCACCGAGTGCAACGCCTCCGCCAGCCGCACGCGCGCCTGCACCTGCTCCTCCGTGGGGAAGAGCGCGATCGCGCGCTGGATCGTGGACGTCGCGTCGGCGGCGTCCATGCAGGTGATCACCCGGTGCCCGGATTCCACCGCCTTGAGCGCCGTGTCCATCGACTCCGCGTCGCGCATGTCGCCGATCACGATCACGTCGGGATCCTGCCGGAGCGCCGCCCGCATGCCCTCGCGGAAGTTCGACGTGTCCACCCCCACCTCGCGCTGCGTCACGCTCGACTGCAGGTCGCGATGCAGGAACTCGATCGGGCTCTCGAGGGTGACGATGTGCCGGTTGACGCTCTGGTTGATGTGGTGCATGAGGGCCGCCACCACGCTCGACTTGCCCGACCCGCGCCGGCCGCTCACGATCACCAGCCCGCGCTCGGCCAGCGCCACCTCCGCCAGCTGCGCCGGCAACCCGAGCTTCTCGATCGTCGGCACCTCGAACGGGATCACCCGCAGCACGATCATGAAGCTCGAGCGCTGCCGCAGGATGTTCACGCGGAACCGCCCGATCCCGCTCGCACCCCACGAGCAGTCGTAGTCGAGGATCCGGTCGATGCGCGAGCGGTCCTCCTCGTTCGAGATCAGCCGGAGCGCGATCGCCTTCGTCTGCTCGGGGGTCAGCGCCTGCTTCGTGAGCGGCACCAGTTGCCCGTTGATGCGCGCGCGAAAGACGTCCCCCGCCTTGATGTGGAGGTCCGTGGCCCCGCGATCGACTGCCGCCTTGATGATCCGTTCCATGAGACCCGGAAGTTAGCCGACGTGCACCGAGAGGACCTCGGGGAGGGCCCGCACCACGTCGGGCACGTACTCGAAGACCCGCGAAGGACCCGCCACGACCAGCTCGAAGACCCGGTCCACCTCGTGGTCGTACGTCGCCCGCGTCCGCACCGTGACCCCGTAACTGCCGAACGCCCCTTCGATCACCGCAAAGTCCGTCTGAGGACGGGTGCGGACCGTGATCGGCAACACCCGCGTGGCCCGGAGCAGCTTGTGTTCCAGCGGACCCATGGCCGCCAGCACGATCAACACGATCACGGTCGTGCCCACCGCCTCGAGCGCCCGGCCGCCTCCCAGCGTCAGTCCGATCGCGGCCACCACCCAGATCGTGGCCGCCGACGTCAACCCGAGTACCGTGCCGCCTTCCTTCATGATCGTGCCGGCACCCAGGAAGCCGATCCCGCTCATCACCTGCGCCGCGATCATCGTCGGGCTCGGACCCACGCCATCGATCCCCGGTCCACCCATGTGCAAGGACAGGTCGCCGAGCAGGGTGGCCCCCACGCAGATGAGCATGTTGGTCCGGAGCCCGGCCGGCTTTCCGGCCAGCTGCCGCTCCATGCCGATCGCGCCGCCCAGCACGGCCGCCAGCAGCAGCGACGCCGTGAGGTCGAGGCGCAGCACGCGCACCATTTCCTCCATCGCACGCGGCATCTGCGCATCGAGCATCATGCGGCCGCGATCCCCATCGTCTCGCGCACCACGCCCAGCGTCTCCGAGGCCACCACGCGCGCCTTGGCCGCGCCGTCCGTCAGGGCGTCGTGGAGCCGCTCGGGCGCCGCGGAGAGTTCGGCGGCGCGCGCCTGGATGGGCGCCAACTCGGCCATCATGTGCCCGTGCAGCACCTTCTTGCAGTCGAGGCACCCCCAGCCGGCGGTCCGACACTGGCGGTCGACGTGGGCCACCGTCTCCGCCGGCGAGAACGCCTTGTGCAACTGGAAGACGTTGCAGATCTCCGGGTTGCCGGGATCGGTCCGCTTCACCCGCGCCGGGTCGGTGACGGCCGGGCGCAGCTTGGCCCACACCGCGTCGCTCGACTCCAGCAGCCCGATCGTGTTCCCGAGCGACTTGGACATCTTCGCCTGCCCGTCGAGCCCCATGATCCGGCGCGTGGGAGTGAGCAGCGGCTTCGGCTCGGGAAAGTATTCCACGCCGAAACGCGCATTCCAGTTGCGGGCGATCACGCGCGAGAGCTCGAGGTGCTGCACCTGGTCCTCGCCTACCGGCACCACGTCGGCCCGGTACAGCAGGATGTCGGCCGCCTGGAGCACCGGATAGTTGAGCAGCCCGGCCATGATCTGCTCCTGCTTTCCCGCCTTCTCCTTGAACTGCGTCTGTCGCTCCAG
>JANLSF010000767.1:0-11839 GCA_031362285.1 Gemmatimonadota bacterium
CGCCGCACCATCGGGAGGCATGGCCATGGACATCGCGGCGGGCGCATCACCCTCGCCGAACCAGGCCACGCCGTCGGAGACAGCGAACCGCGCGTGGCATGTCGGGCAGCCCAGCATCGCCTCGTCGAGGTCGCGTCCGGAGAGCCGCGTGGGCACGCACACCAGCGCCACGCCACCGGGAACGGTGGCGTGCGGACGGGGGCAGCGGAGGTGATCGACGAGGTCGAGGTGCATGGCGAGTACCGTTGGCGATGTGCGGGAAGTTCGTCGTGCGATGACCCGTTGCGCCATTGTCGATGATGAAGATGTCGTGCGGCCCTTCCCGGACGACGCATGCTGACTATATCCCGTAGTTCGTTGCACGAGTGCCTGTCCTCCACTCCACGCGTCATGCGCCGATTTGCCGCCGTTGCCTCCCTGCTCCTTGCCACGGGCGCACCGCCCACCTTCACGCCGGTGCAGCCCGACCTGCTCGGCGCCGGAGGCACGCTGACGAACGCCTGGGCCGACTACGACGGCGACGGGAGCCCGGACTTGTTCGTGGGATTCAATGGCGCCCCCAACCGGCTCTACCACAACGTGGCCGGCGTGCTCACCGAGGTGGGCGCCGCCGCGGGGGTGGCCGATGCCCGCCAGACGCGCGCGGCGGCGTGGGGCGACTACGACCGCGACGGCGACCCCGACCTGCTCGTGGGGTTCACCGTGGGTGGCGGTTCCGTCCTCACGCTGTACCGCAACACGGCGGGGCGCTTCGAGGACGTGACGCGCGCGGTGGGCCTGTCGGTGGATTCCGGTTCGGTGCGACAGCTCGCGTGGGTGGACGTGGACGGCGACGGGGACCTCGACCTGTTCGTGGCCATGCGCGACCGGCCGAACCTGTACTTCCGGAACGATGGCGGACACTTCACGGAGACGGCGGCGAGCATCGGGCTTGCCGACCCGCGGAAGAGCGTGGGCGCCGTCTGGTTCGATGCGGATGAGGACGGCGACCTCGACCTCGTGGTCGCCAACCAGGACGGCGATGCGAACGCGCTGTTCCGGAATGAGGGTGGACATTTCACCGACGTGGCCGAAGCGGCCGGCGTCGCGTGGGGCGGGCGGGCCAAGGGCGACGCGAAGAGTGGCACGGTGCGCCCGTGCGCGGCCGACGTGAACGGCGACGGCCACCTCGACCTCTTCTTCGCCAACTACGGTCCCAACGGGCTGTTCCTGCAGAAGACGCCCGGGAGTTTCGTGGACGTCTCCGCCGCGTGGGGGGTGGCGATCGACGGCAAGTACGACGCCTGCACCTTGGACGACGTGGATCACGACGGCCGCCAGGACCTGTACGTGAACGGCACCGTGACCGGCGGCGTGCAGTACCGCGACTACCTGTTCGTGAACGGTGGCACCGTGTACGGCGACCAGACCCCCGACAACCTGAAGGCGCTCGAGGCGGACCACGGCGCCGCGTGGGTGGACTTCGACCGTGATGGCGACGTGGACCTGTCCCTCACGGGCGCCACGCCGAAGGGGATGCACCTGGTCATGCGCAACGACCTCGCGCGCGACATCGCGGCACGGTCGCTCTCGGTGCGGGTGCTCGACCGGGCCGGGCACGCGACGCGCGCCGGGGCGGAGGTCCGCGTGTACGCGGCGCTCACGCGCCGGCTCCTTGGCACGGGACTGGTCGACGGCGGATCCGGCTACAACGCGCAGAACGACCTGCCGGTGCACGTGGGGCTGCCGAGCGGCGGCGCGGTGGACGTGGTCGTGACGATGCCGCTTGGCGGCAAGCGCGTGGTCACGACCGTGAAAGCGGTGCGTCCCTCGGCGTGGCAGGGGCGGTCGCTCGAGGTGCGCACCGGCGCGGCTCCAAAGGAAGGGCGCTGACATGCGTGCCCCGCTTGCCGCGCCCGACGTGAAGGGCGGCGCGCCAGTCGATGCCCCCGTCGAGGTCCAGGGCCATGCCCAGGTGGGCCAGCATGTGGTCGCCACGCGTCCGCTGCGGGCCGGCGAGGTGATTGCCGACCTCGCCGGCGCCCAGCGGGTGGGCACCGCGACGCGGTACACCGTCCAGATCGGTGAACACGCCCACATCGACGGGTTGTGGCAGTTCGCCTTCCTCAATCACGCCTGCGACCCGAACGTGCTGCTGGACACGGGAACGCTCCAGCTGCGGGCGGCGCGTGGCATCGCGACCGGCGAGGAGCTGCGCTACTTCTACCCCTCCACGGAGTGGCAGATGGCCGAGCCGTTCATCTGTGCGTGCGGAGCGGCGGCGTGTCTCGGTGCGATCAGCGGGGCCGCCGACCTGCCGGCGGTGGTGCTGGATCGCCACGTGCTGAACGCGCACATCGAGCGGTTGCGCCGCGGGCTGCCGGCGCCGCCCATCGGCTAGCTGCGCGTCAGCCGCAGTTCGTCGATGTTGACCTCGGCCGGCCGTGTCGCCACCCAGAGCACGGCGTCGGCCACCGCGTCCGGCGAGAGCATCGCGGAACGCGGCGGATAGCCGGCGCGCCCCTCCGCGAGCACGTCGTTCCACAGCGCGGTGTCGACGGGTCCGGGCGAGACCAGCGAGGCGCGCACACCCGTGCCGTTCAACTCGCTGCGCAGCACCTCATGCAGCGCGCGCGCGCCGTGCTTCGCCGCGGCATAGGCCGCGTTCTCGGGAAAGACCGTCCGGTCGGCGATCGAGCCGATCGTCACCAGATGACCGCTGCCGCGTGCGCGCATGGCCGGCAGGAGCGCGCGCGCGAGCAGGAACGGCGCCACGAGGTTCACCTGCACCGTGGAGATGAATTCCGCGCTCGACAGCTCGTGCGCGAGCCGCACATGGAAGAGGCCGGCGTTGCTGACGACGAGATCCGGGACGGCCCCGTAGTGCGACGCGAGCGTCGCGGCCAGGCGCTCGACCTGCGCCGCATCGGCGAGGTCGGCCGGGAAGGCGTGGGCCGCGAGGCCGATCTCGTCCTCGACCAGCGCCAGCGCCGCGGGTTGGCGAGCCACGAGGGCCACCTGCGCCCCGGCCGTCGCCAGCGACTGGGCGTTGGCGCGTCCGATCCCGCGCGAGGCGCCGGTGACGAGCGCGACGCGGCCCGCGAGCGCGCCGTCCGCGCTCACCGGCCCGACGAGCCGGAGGAGTAGGCCAGTCGCAGGAATTCGTCGCGGGTCTTGGCGTCGTCGCGGAAGGATCCGCGCAGCGCCGAGGTGATCGTCTTGGAGTTCTGCTTCTCGACGCCGCGCATCATCATGCAGAGGTGCACGGCCTCGATGACGACCCCGACCCCGGCAGGCTTGAGCACGTCGTCGATCGCCTCGGCCACCTGCTCGGTGAGCCGCTCCTGCACCTGCAGGCGGCGGGCGAAGACGTCGACCACGCGCGGAAGCTTGGAGAGTCCGACGATCTTGCCGTTCGGGATGTAGGCGATGTGCGCCTTGCCGAAGAAGGGCAGCATGTGGTGCTCGCACATCGAGTAGAGCTCGATGTCGCGGACCATGACCATGCTCGAGTGTGATTCCTCGAAGATGGCGTCGCCGATGACCTCGATGGGCGACTGCGTGTAGCCGTGCGTCAGCCAGGTCATCGCCTTGGCCACGCGCTCCGGCGTCTTCTTGAGCCCATCGCGATCCACGTCCTCGCCCAGGAGCTCGAGCTGGCGCTTGACCAGCGCGCTGTAGGCCTCGAGATGTTCGGCGAGGCCGCTCTCGTCCGGCGCGTACGTGTCGTGCGGCGGCGCGAGGGGGCGCGCCACCCTAGCGGCCTTCGTATTCGACATAGTTGTTCTCCGTTTCCCAGAGGCGCAGCTTCGTGAGCCGTCCGGGGGTGACCTGCGGTTCGAGCACGCGCCACATGGCCACGACGATGTTCTCCGACGTCGGGATGATGTCGCGCATGAAGGGGACGTCGAGGTTGAAGTTGCGGTGGTCCGCCTCGTTCACCACGAGGCGTTCCACGAGGTCGCGCAGCACCCCGAGATCCACCACGTACCCGGTCGTGGCATCAATGGGGCCGGTGACGTGGACGTCGAGGGTGTAGTTGTGCCCGTGCCAGTTCGGGTTGTTGCACTTGCCGAAGAGGCGCGCGTTCTCCGCGTCGCTCAAGGCCGGGTTGTGGACGCGATGAGCCGCGTTGAAGCGCAGGCGGCGGACGACGGTGACGTCAGGCATGATGGGCGTGGGTGTCGTGCCCCGCGGGGGGCGTCATGGGCCGAGCGGACCGGCGCGGGCTCCCTGCAGTGTGGCATCAATCGCCCGAGAGGGCCAGTGGTTCCCGGCGCCCTCGCGGCGACCGCCAGCCCGGAAACGAAAGCCCCGCCGTACGGGCGGGGCTTCCGGACAGAGAGGAACGAAGGGAGGTTTTTGAAGCCCAGTCGAATGTTGAGGCCCTCACCCTACCTTCGGCCTTCCCCGCACTGGGGCATGACCTAGATAAAGTTGTCGGAGCCCACTCGAAGGACTTATCGGCTCAAAAAGTGCGTCCCTTCGTCCCGTACCTTCGGTATACTAGGGACCATCTCCCGGAGCGTCAACGCGCCATGGATATCGGAATTGTCTCGTCGGTCGTGATGCTGGTCACATGGGCCGTCTGGACCTTCGGCTTCAACGCGCCGGGGTTCGCTCACCTGCTGCTGACCGGTGGCGTCGCGCTGCTCATCTGGCGCGTGGTGACTCGCGGCAGTGCCGAGCCGGGTCGCTGACGGGTCAGATCTCCCAGTTGCTGAGCAGCACGCCCTGTGCCGGATGCGGTTCGCCCGCGCCGGCCAGCGACATCCGCAGGTCGCTCCAGCGCACGCGCGCGCCCATCTGCATGAAGGTGCGGAACACCCCCGTGTAGGCGCCCTGCACGCGCACCGCCATCCGCCGCGCGCCGCTCCGCCGCGCGTAGTCCGCGAGGATGAGCCCCATCCGCTCCGTGTCGCCCTCGTCGGCCAGCACGAGCTTGAGCACGCGCAACTCCTCGCGCGCGCGCCCTTCCACGAGCGGCGCGGTGTGGCAGAGCGCGAACCCGGCGAGCGCCCCCTCCTTCCAGAGGAGCACGGTGTCGCCGGCCGCCAACTGGTCGGTGAGCTCGATCTCGCGCGTGAAGTCGTACCCGGGGAGCACCCCGTGGGCCAGGGCCCGGCACGAGGCGATCATCGCGGCCCGATCCGTGGGCGTGAGCGCGCCAAGCAGGAGCGGGGAGCGCTCGGCCGCCTGCGACTCGAGGGTGAGCGTGAGGGTGAGCGGTCCCGGCGAGAAGCCGAGGCGCGCATAGAACCCGATGTTGTCGAGGGTGCGCGGCATCGTCTCGAGGCCGATCGTGGTGGCGCCGTGCGCGCGCAGCCACTCGATCCCGGCGGTCACGATCTGCTTGCCGATCCCCGCGCCTTGCAGGTCGGGGCGGGCGGCGAGCGGCCCCATCCATCCCTCGGTCCCCGAGATGTGCGCGACGTTGAACGCCGCGATGTCCCCGCGCTCGTCGCGCCAGAGCATGGCCCCGGTCCCCGCATCCTCGATGGCGTAGCGCCAGATGAGCGGATTGAGGAACGGCACCCGCACCCCCACCATGCCGTCGCGCCGGTAGCGCTCCGTGAAGGCGTCGCTGAAGACCTGGTTGAGCGGGGCAATGTCGGGCACGGTGACCGGGAAGGGCCCGTCCACCGAGCGTCCGCGCATGGGGCGCGTGGCCATCAGGGCTCCGTTCCTGCGCCGGCGAGGGCCAACGGCACCCCCTCGGCATCGTGAGTGGTGACCGTCGCGGCGCCCTTCTCCTCGTCGAAGCGCACGGTGAGCACCCGGTCGAGGCCGTCGCGCACCGACTCGATGTGCGTGATGACGATGACCTGGGCGAAGCGGTCGTGGAGGCGCCGCAGCAATCCGAGCACGTGCAGGCGGCGCGTCTCGTCGAGCGAGCCGAACACCTCGTCGAGGATGAGCAGCGAGAACGCCTGACCCGATCGCTCGGCGATCATCTGCGAGATCGCGAGGCGGAGCACGAGGTTCGCCACATCCTCCTCGCCCCCGGAGATCACCGGCTTGGGGACCCCGTCCTCGAGGACCGTCACGGCGTAGTCCTCGTTCAGCTCCAGCTCGCCATAGCGACCGTCGGTGAGGTCGGCGAGGAAGCCGCTCGCGATCTCGGAGAGCTCCGGGCGCAACTGCGCGTTCAGGTCGGTGCGCAAGTCGGAGAAGGCGCGGTCGAGTTCCTCGTGCAGGCGACGGTCGGCTTGCAGCACGTCGAGCCGCTCCTGCGTGGCGGCCAGCTCGTCGCGCGCCGCCTCGGCACGCTCCGCCGCCGCCCGCGCGCCCTCGGCCTCGCCGCGCGCCGACACCGCGACCAGCTCGGCATCGCGCATGCGCGTGAACGCGGCGTCGTGGCGGGCTCGGAGCGCCACGAATTCCAGTTCGGGCAGCGTCGCCGCCGCCTGCCCGGCGGCCAGCGCGGCGGCGCGGGTCCGGGCCGCGTCGGCGATCGCCACCACCCGCTCGCGCTCGCGGGCCACCTGCCCCTCGCGATCGGCCTGCGCCCCGAGCCGCGCCGCGCGCGCGTCGAGGGGGGCCAGTCGCTCGATGTCCGCGCGCAGCTCGGCGTGGCGCTCCGCATCGTAGCCCACCGGAATGCCGGCGAGGTCGCGGTCGAGTTGTGCGCGCCGCTCCGTCTTGGCGCCGATCTCGCGCTTGAGCTGCGCGAGTTCCTGCACGGCGCTCTGCACCTTGGCGAGCTTGCGTTCGAGGCTCCCGCCCTGGGCCGCGAGCGCCCTCCGCTGCTCGTCGAGCGTGCTCACGCTCTCCGGCGCCAGCTCGAGCTGCTCGAGGCGCTTCGCGTAGTACTTGCCGTCGACCTCAACGGTCTCGAGCTGCGCGTCGAGCAGGTCGATCACGGTGCGGAAGTGCGTGCCGAGCGGACGCTGGCAGGTGGGACAGTTTCCGTCATCGCCAAGTTCCGTGAGCCGGTCGCGCTGCTCCTTGAGCTCGTGCCACTGCTGGCCCAGCGAGCTCCGACGGGTCTCGGCCTCCTGCTTGTCGCGGGCCCAGGCCGTGCGTTCGCGATCGAGCGAGGCCAGCGCCTCTTCCGCTTCGCGCCGCTTCTGCTCGAGCTGGACGGTGACCTCCTCCTCGAGGGCCGGGGCGACCTCCAGCCGTGCGAGCCGTTCCCCGAACCGCTCGAGCTCCTCGGCCAGGCTGCGCACCGTCTCGGCGATCGCCTGGCGGCGCCCTTCCTCCCGCGCCAGCACCTCCATGTGCTGGAAGGCGGCCATCAGGTCGCCCATCGGCGTCAGCTCGCGGGCGATCTCCTCGAGCTCCGCCCGCGAGACGGCGATCTCGGCGAGGTCGCGGTCGAGGCGGCCCAGCTCGCGTTCGAGTCCCGCCAGCTCCCCCTGCGCCACCCGCAACTCGGCCGCAAGCTCGAGCAGCCGCTCCCGTTCCGCCTGCGCCGACTGCCATTGCGGGGCGAGCGCCTCGACGTCGCGGGCGAATCGCGCCCGATCGGCTTCGGCCGTCGCGGCGCGCATCTCCGCCGCCGCGCGGCGGCCGTCGGCCTCCGCCAGCTGTCCCGCGATGACGGTGGCGTCGGGCATGCCCGAGCGAAGCCCGGCGATCTCGGCCACGAGCAGCTTCCGCCGTTCGCGCACCAACCCCTGGGCCGACCGGAGCCGCTCGTAGCCCAGCACGCGCGACAGGAACTGCGCCCGCTCCGTGGGCCCCATGGCCGCCATCACCGCGAGTTCCTTCTGCCCCGTGAAATAGGTGTTGAAGAACTCGCTGCGCGTCATGCCGAGGCGGCGCTGCACCAGGTCGCCCACCGTCGTGATCGAGTTGGCGATCGGCTCGTCGGCGCCATCGAGGTAGAGTTCCGCGCTCGTCAGGCCGCGCACGATGCGGTACCGATGCGGCCCCAACTCGAAGTCGAGCTCCACGCGCACCGAGGCCCGCGGGGGCGCGCCCGTGAAGCGGATCGAATCGCGCGTGCCCCGGGCGGCGGCGTTGCCGTACAGCGCCCAGGCGATCCCCTCGAGGATCGTGCTCTTCCCCGCCCCGTTGGGACCGATGATGCCCGTGAGGCCGTCATCGAACTCGAGCGTCGAGTCGGCGTGCTGGCGGAAGTTCACCAGGCGAAGGCGCGCGATCCTCACGCGTCGTCCTCGGCAAGGGCGGCGGCCGGAGTGGCGATGTCGTCGGCCTGGCGCAGGTAGGTGAGCCCGAGCTCCACCAGGCGGCCGCGATCGACGCCCTGCAGCAGCGTGCGCGCGAGCAACCGGTCGCGCAGCGTCTCGGCCAGCGACGCGCGACGCCCCGGTGACCCGGACGAGGCGTCGCCGTGCCGCAGCGGCTCGGGGCGGCGCGCATCGAGCTGGAAGTGCAGGGCGCGGCGGCCGTACTCGCGGATCGCCTTGTAGTCGAGCTCGCGGGCGACGTGGCGCGGCAGGTCCTGCACGACGAGGCGCACGACCTTGTCGTCGATGCCGCCACTGGCGCGCGTGACCGCGTCGGCAATGGCCGCATCCACCGACTCGGCGTTGAGCCCGCGCGCCGAGACGGGGGGCAGGTCGAGCAGCTTCCGCGGCGCCTCGAGGGAATGGAAGCGGTGCTTGCCGCTCTCGAGGTCGTGCTCGACCAGTCCCTTGCCGGGGAGCTTGCGGCTGTGCTGCTCGTGCAACTCCCCCCACGCGTTGGGGCTCGTGTACTCGAGGGCGCCGGCGTAGTACGCCGTGGGCGCCACCTGCTTGTAGACGTGATAGTGCCCGAGGGCGACGTAGTCCCACCCGCCCCCGAAGTCCGCGGGCTCGTACACGACCGTGGCCCGGTCCACCGGCGCGGCATGCACCGGGATCGCCCCGCGCACCTCGCCGTGGAGAAGCAGCACGTTGCGCTTCGCGTCGGGATCCGGAACGAGCGCGGTCCGTTCGCCATGCGGCACGTCGGGCACGCACAGGATCGACAGCCCGTGTTCGGGGAACTGCACGCGCTCGATTCCACGGTGCACGACGGTCACGCCGAACTGCGCGAACAGGGTGAGGATGCAGATCGTCTCGCTCGAGCGCGGGGCGTCGTGATTGCCCGCGATCATCACCACGGGCGCGCCCGGCAACGCCGCCACCAGGCGCTGCATCTGGCGCACGGCGTGGAGGATGGCCGTGTTGGTCGGGCGCACCTGGTGGAACACGTCGCCGGCCACCAGCACCAGGTCGGGGCGGAGCGCGATCGTCTTGTCCACGGCGCGGGTGAAGGCCAGCGCGACATCGGCCTCCCGCTGGTTGATCCCCGTGGGGGTGACGCGCTGGAACTGCCGGAAGCCGAGATGGAGGTCGGCCAGATGGACGAGGCGCATCAGCCGCCGTACGGGTCGTCGTCGGGGACGGGGCGCACCGGACGCGGCCCCCGCGGGGGGGCGCTGGCGTTGCGCACCGGGGCGGCCCGCTTGAGCCGCACGGAAAAATAGCCCGCCACGTCGCTCACGCGCTCGCGCAGCGCGGCATCGCGGATCGCGAGCAGCGCGCGCTCGTCGTGCAGCGCGCACAGGTCCTGCGCCCACTGCAGCGACACGCGGGCGTCGAGCGCCCGGAGCGTGCGCACGAGCGACTCCTCGAGCGTCGCATCGGCCGCCGGGGGAAACCGCTCGATGCCGTCGCGACCGCGCATGACGGCCGGCCGCGGGAAGCGCACGAACACGGGTTGCGCGAAGTGCGGGTGGCGCACCATCAGCTGCCCCTTGTCGAGCGTCGAGAGGCGCGTGCGGATCGCGGGCGCGAGCACCTGGTACCCGGGGGTGGCCAGTTCGTCGCCGTCCATGCGTCCGTAGAGCGCCGTGCCGGCATTGCCCACGATGCGCCGGTGCACCTGCGAGCGGAACTGCTGCGCGCTCGCGAGCACGAGCCCCAGGTAGCGGCCTCGCTCGGCGATGTCGAGCAGCATGCGGCGCACGTACGTGTCGGGGCCGTCGGCCGCGGCGTAGCGGTTGAGCTCGTCCACGAACACCACCACCTGCTTCACCCCCAGCTCGCCGCGCTCGAGCTGTTCGCGGAGCCGCGAGATGACGCGCGCGAAGATCAGGTCCTGCGCGTCTTCCTCGAGGTTCGCCACGTCGACCACGTAGATGTTCCGGTCCTCGAACGCGCCCCACGGGAGGTCGGCGGCCTCGCCCTCGTCGGCCACGAGCCCCGCGCACCGGAGCGCGATGTTGCCGAGCCGGTTGCGGATCTTGCGGATGGTGGCAATGTGGTGCGTGCGCCAGCTCTCCTGGTTGGCCGCCTCGAGTCCCTTGAGCAGGTCCTTGAACCAGGCCTCGAGGTCGGCGAACGAGCGCACCGTGTGCGGCTGCGAGAGGTGCCGGTCCTCGATCACCTGCTCGACCACGCGCTCGCGGATGAAGTCGATGAAGGCGTCCGCCTTGGCGTCCACGTCGTCGCGGTTGAGCAGCACCTCCGCGAACTGCAGCACTTCCTTGAGCCCCCACGTGAGCGGCCGCATCCGCTCCTGCAGCGCCGCGTGGGTGCGCAGCGTGGCGAGCGCGGTGCGCTTCGGCGTGAAGGGCGCGAAGTAGGTCACGTGCTCGAACGGCACCGCGGGGACGCCCAGCTCCTCGTACATCGCGCGGTCGGCGTCGTCGAGCTCGCCGGGCTGGTCGAGGAAGAGGAGGTCGGGGCCCTTCACGTTGAAGCAGACGGCGGCAATGCCGCCCTTCTTCGCCGGGAAGTGCGCGAACAGCGACGCCAGCAGCCACTCCACCGCGCTGGTCTTGGTCGCCAACCCCGACACGCCGGTGAGGTTGACGTGCGCCGCCTCGGGGCCGACCAGGAAATCCGCGTCGAGGTAGATCGGCGAGCGGGTCCCGCCGGCGCGATACATCCCGATCGGGATGCCGGTGCTCGCGCCCGGGGTGAGGTACCCGTCCATGCGGAGCGCCACCGACACGTCGGCGGTCGTGGCCTCGAACACGTCGCCGAGCGACACCGGCTGCAGCGGCTCCTCGGGGAGTTGCCGCAGCACGGCGGCGGTGTACAGCCTGATCTCGGTGCGACGCGAGGGCGCCTGCCCCACCGCCCGCGGGTTGCCGTCGAAGCCGAGGACATCATCGAGCGGCGAGTCGAGGTCGCTCCACGCGAGGCCGCCCGTGACCACGCCATACACCGTGGGGAGTTCGCCGCCCACGGCGTGCGTAGCCGCCACGCGCACGATCGTCCCGATTCCGACCGGCGCGTCGAGCGCCGTCCAGAAATGGAACTCGTACGGGGTACTCGGCCGGCGTTCCGTCGCCACCACGCGGCCGATCGGCGCCAACGGCTCCGGGGCGGTCATCGGTCAAAAGCTAGCGCCCGCCCCCGGCTGCCGGTCCTACAGGACGGCCTTCAGGACGCGCTCGGCGTCGCGGATCGGGTAGGCCATCACGTCCCATCGGGGGTCGGGACGGGCGAGCGGCCACCGGTCGGCCAGCACCAGGGCGGAGATGGCATCGGCACGCGGGCCGATCGGCGCCTCGGTGATCGCGGCTTCGAGACGGACGAGCCCGTACAGCGGCCCCTGCCCCGCCGGGTCGCGCAGCCGCACGTACCAGCTGGCCACGCGGACGCGGGTGGTGGCCTCGATGGCGAAGGCGCGCGTCCGCTCGCCGGCGCGGAGCGCGAAGATGGGCTCCAGCCGTTCCGCCACGGCGTACAGCGTGCGATGGCTCTTGACCACGCCGAACGCCCGCGCGGCGCGGCTCGCCGAGTCGCCGGGGAGGGGGCCGTCGACCCAGAGCCACCCGTCATCGCTCCCCGCGAGCCAGCGCTCCGCGAGGGTGCGTTCGAGGTGGGCGCGGTCGGTGCGCACGGCATCGAGCGCGGCGCGATCGAGGGCCACCGGATGCACGCTCGGACCGGCGAGCGCGGCCGCATCG
>JANLSF010000082.1:0-2435 GCA_031362285.1 Gemmatimonadota bacterium
TCGAGAGCGAGCTCTTCGGGCACGTCCAGGGCTCGTTCACGGGCGCCATTCGCGACAGAAGCGGGCTGTTCTCGGAGGGTGATCGCGGCACCGTGTTCCTTGACGAGGTCGGCGGACTTCCGCGCGACCTGCAAGCCAAGTTGCTCCGCGTGATTGAAACGAAGCGCTTTCGCCCTGTCGGGGGCTCCCGCGAGCAGGCTAGCGACTTCCGGGTGTTGGCGGCAACCAACGAGCCGCTTGATGGCGAGGTGCTCGCTGGCCGCTTTCGGCAAGACCTCTTCTTCCGCCTTCGTGCGCTCCGAATACAGGTGCCGACGCTTGCGTCGCGCCGCGAGGACATTGCAGCGCTCGCCGAACACTTTCTGGCGGAAGACTGGCGCTTGCCCTCGCCGCAAGTGAGGATCGATGCATTGGCTGTGCTTGAGCGGTATGACTGGCCTGGCAACGTGCGGGAGCTCCGGCACGTGCTCGGCGCAGCACACCTTCGAGCAGTCGGTGGCGCCATTTCGGCCGCTGACGTTCGCGCCGTGTTGGTCGACCAGCGCGGCAAGGACATGGAGCTGCTTCGTCGCGATGCGGGCCGCCACGGGCTACTGGGGGCCTTGGACCGCAACGGGTGGTCGATCCAGCGGACGGCCGCAGAGCTCGGGATTGACCGCACCACCGTGTACCGGCGCCTGCGCCGCCTCGGGATCGCGAGATCGATGGCGGCTGAGAACACGATGTAGCAGGTGCCGACGGTCCGCTGTCGTCCCCGCCAGTGACCAGCCGTTCGCCAGTGTCCGGAAGGACCGAGCGTGCTCGCAGCCTGGAACGCCCGTTCGACTGCGCGCGAACGACATCGCGATCGTCCTCGATCGAGATTTCACCTGCTCAACGCTCGAGCTGCGCGTTCGGCCCCACATCGCTGTTCAGCTCTCCATCCACGGTGTATCATCGTTCCACACTCCCAAAGGGATGGCTCGCGCTGGGCGATCAAATCGCGCCCAGGTCCCCCGTCCTCATTCCCCCTGGATCCACCCGCATGCGCCTCCCCTTCCTCTCCACCACGCTGCTCGCCGCCGCACTTGCCTCTGCGACATCACTGCACGCCCAGGCCTCCCCCTGCATGTGGCTCGACCCCTCGGACCTCAAGCCACTCCTCGGCCCTTCGGTCGTCGCCAAGCCCAGCAGCACCGGCTGCCACTGGTCCGTGGCCGGCAGCGCCAAGAAGCTCCTCGCCATGCCCATGAAGGCCACGGGCACGGACGCCGAGTACGCCTTCGCCGGCGCGCGCCGCAACGTGCCCAGGGAGGACACGGTGACGGACCAGCCCGGAGTGGGCGACAAGGCGTTCGCCGTCCAGACGTCGTTCGGCGTCTCCTTCATCGTCCTCCGGCGACTGCGGCTCGTTCAGTTCCAGTACTGGACTGGCGGCGCCGGCACGGCCAAGGATGTGGCCGACCTGCGTCCCATCGTGAAGCAAGCCGTCGGCGCCTTCTGACCAGGACGATCGTTGGAATCGTGCCCGCCAACACCGCTCCTCTCCTCCCGCTCAATCAACCATGCGGCTCCTGACCCTTCGCGTGTGCCTTCCGCTGCTGCTGCTCACCGCTGCGCGTGCCCTCCCGGCCCAGCGCGCGACCACCAGCACCCCCATCACCGCCACGGACCTGCGCGTACGCCTCACCGCCTTCGCGCATGACTCCATGATGGGGCGCGAGCCGGGCCTCGAGGGGAACTTCAAGGCGAGCGCCTACATGGCCGCCGAGTTCAAGCGGCTGGGCCTTGAGCCCGCCGGTGAAGACGGCTCCTACTTCCAGACGGTCCCCTTCTTCCGGCGCACAGCCAGCCGCGCCGACACGCTCCGCCTGGGCACCCACACGCTGCGCCTTGGCTTCGACTTCGCGCCCCTGCCTACCAATGCCCGCGCCCGCCGCATCGGTGGCGTACCGGTGGTGTACGGCGGCCGCATCTCCGAGCCAGCCACCTGGATCGACGCCGAAACGGCGCGCGGCAAGGTCGTGGTGCTGAGCACCACGCCTCCCGCCGAGCGCACGCAGGCCACGCGCGGGGTTCCGCTCGGGGCCACGCTGCGCTCGCCGAACTTCGCGACCGCAGCCGCCATCCTCGTGGCGGAGTACGAATCGCCCGGCGGCGATCAGCAGGCCGCCTTCCTCTCGGGCAACCTCGTCACCGACACCACCTGGACTGACGCGATCCCGCCGCTCCTCATGGGCACGCGCGCCCTGGGCGAGGAGATCTTCGGTGGCCCGCTCCGCACGCTCGCGAGCGGCACGGTGGGCACCCCGTTCACGGGCGACGCGCGCGTGGGCGTCTTCCCGCTCGCCTTTCCCGCGCGCAACGCGCTCGCCATCCTCCGCGGCACCGACCCGGCGCGACGCGAGCAGTTCGTGTCGGTGTCGTCGCACAACGATCACGTCGGCTACGACCGG
>JANLSF010000087.1:0-6827 GCA_031362285.1 Gemmatimonadota bacterium
CGAGCAGGCGATCATCCCCGTGCGCGCGCCGAGCGCGCGGGCGCGCGCGAGCGCACCCCACACGTACGGCGTGGAGCCGCTCGCCGCGATGCCGATGACCATGTCCTGCTTGCCGACCTGCACCGCGTCCATTTCGGCCGCGCCGGCGTCGCGACTGTCCTCGGCGCCTTCCTGCGACCGCGTGAGCGCCGCCTGTCCCCCGGCAATGATCCCCTGCACCATGGTGGGTTCCACGCCAAAGGTGGGGGGACACTCGCTCGCGTCGAGCACGCCCAGGCGGCCGCTCGTGCCGGCGCCCACGTAGAACAGGCGGCCATCGGCGCGGAACGCGGCCTCGGCAAAGGTGATCGCGAGGGCGATCCGCTCTCGCTGTGACCGCACCGCGACGGGCACGAGCGCGTCTTCCGCGCTGATGAGGTCGACGATCTCGAGCGGAGACGCGAGGTCGATGGCCGCGGTGCGCGGGTTGCGATGCTCGGTGACGCGGGAATCGAGCGCGGGGGGCACGGGAACTCGGCCAAGGGGAGCGTGACGATCAACCGCCGGCTGGGCGCGGCTGTGTTCGATCGGGGCCACGGGGTAAGTTACCGGAGGCTCACTGGGCGCGCCAAGCGAGCGCCGCCAGCGGTCGTGCGGGCGTTCCCGCGGCCATCCATGCAGCTCCGGAGATTCGCCTTCGTGCATCGTCCGCTTGCCGTCGCCCTCGTGGCCCTGCTCCCCGGGCTGGCCTCCGCACAGATCCTCTCGCTTCCGTCGAACAGCCCCGAGCCCGGCAACTGGCTGGGGGCCGGCGTGTCGGTCTTCCAGGGCATGGACCTGCGCGACGACTCGCGCAGCGCCCTGCTGGGCGTCAATGGCGTGACCGGCTATCGCGTGTCGATCGAGAAGGGGAGCGGCAACGGCACCTCGCTCGGCGCCGCCGTGAGCTTCAGCCAGCCGTCGATCACGGTCAGCAACCTCACCGCCAGCGGCCCCTGTGGCACCGCCTGCGCGGCCACCGCGCAGTTCATTCACTACCAGCTGGTGTACCGCTCCGGCACGCCGACCGCCGGCACGTCGGGGGTGGCCGAGCTGGCCATTGGCGGCCTCCGCATCGGGGACCTGCGCTCCAGCACGGGCACGGCGCTCGCCCCCGACCGGACGATTCTCTCGCTCGCTGCCGGCTTCGGCTTCGCCTTCGCGCCGAACCCGCGCCTCCAGTTCGAGATCGTGCAGGAGTACACGCAGCTGTTCGCGGGCGGCGGCTTCACCGGGGCCGCGACGCAGTGGCGGACGCGCGTGGGAGCCCGCATCGGCGTGGGCAGCCGAGACTGAGGGCGCGACCGTGACGGTTGGAACGCGCCGCGTCGCAACGGAACGCGGGTCAGGCGCACGCGCATGGCGCGGATTCGCATGGCGCGGATTCGCATGGCGCGGACTCGGATGGGGCGCCTTCGTGCTGGGCACGGCATGCGCCCCCGGCACTCCGGCCACGCGCGAGGCGGCTGCGGCGCCCTCGCCGGGCGTGATGGCGCCGCCACCCGCGGTGGACGCCTCGTGGACCCTCGAGGCGCGCGTGTCGCTCGTGACTCCCGCCGACTGGCGCATCTCGGCGGCCGCGCGCGTGGCCGAGGGCCCCGACGCGATGGTGGTCTCCAACTCGCGTGAGGCGAGCGAGGCCGGCGACGAGATCCTCCGCGAAGGCGGCAACGCCGTGGACGCGGCCGTGGCCACGGGGTTCGCACTGGCGGTCACGCACCCGATCGCGGGGAACATCGGCGGGGGCGGCTTCATGGTCATTCGACTCCCGGACGGGCGAGCGTTTGCGCTCGACTACCGGGAGACGGCGCCGGCCGCCGCGACGCGCTCGATGTTCCTGGGCGCCGATGGCAAGGTGGTCCCCATGAGGAGCCGCGAGGGACATCTCGCGGCCGGCGTGCCGGGCGCGGTGGCCGGGATGACGGAGGCGCTGCGCCGCTTCGGCTCGATGTCGCTTGATCGCGTGATGGCGCCGGCCATCCGGCTGGCCGCACAGGGATTCGCGGTCGACAGTGCACTGCCCACGGTGGTGCTCCGCGAGCAAGCCCGGCTCAAGCGGTGGAACGGCGAGGCCTTCTTCCGCGCCGACGGCACGCCCCTGCAGCGCGGCGACACGTTGCGGCAGCCGGACCTGGCGCGCACCCTGCGGCGGATCGCCGCGCACGGCCGGCGCGACTTCTATGAAGGCGAGACCGCGGAGCTGTTGGTGGCCGAGATGGCGCGCGGGGGCGGACTGATCACCAGGCGCGACCTCGCCGAGTACAAGGCGGTGTGGCGCGAGCCGCTCCGCGGCCGGTACCGGGGCTACGAGGTGATCACGATGCCGCCCCCCTCGGCGGGGGGGATCGTGCTGCTCGAGACGCTGAACATCGTGGGCGGCGTGGAGCCGCTGCCCACGTTCGGCTCGGCGCGCTACGTGCACCTGCTGGCGGAGACGTTCCGGCGCACCTACATCGAGCGGAACACGCTGGTGGCCGACCCCGACTTCGTGACGGTGCCGGTGACGGCGCTGCTCTCGCGCGCTCATGCCGACTCGGTGCGGGCCACGATCGACTGGGCTCGCGCCACGCCCAGCCCGGCCTCGCTCCCGCTCCGCGAGGGGCAGCACACCACGCACTACGTGACGGCCGATGCGCGCGGCATGGTGGTGTCGACGACGACGACCATCAACGACCTGCTTGGCAACCGGGTGGTGGTGCGCGGCGCCGGCTTCCTGCTCAACGACGAGATGGACGACTTCACGTCGGCACCGGGGCAGCCGAACCTGTTCGGGCTCGTGATGGGCGAGGCGAACGCGATCCAGCCCGGAAAGCGGATGCTCTCGTCGATGACGCCCACGATCGTCGTGGCCCCCGACGGCACGCCGCTGATGGCCACCGGCGGTGCGGGGGGCTCGCGCATCAGCACCACGATCACGCAGATCGTGCTGAACGTGCTCGGCCACCGCATGGGCATAGCCGACGCGTTGGCCGCGCCGCGGCTGCACCACCAGGCGTGGCCCGACTCGCTGCAACTGGAGCCGTACGGCTTCAGTGCCGCGGTGCGCGATTCGCTCGCGCAGATGGGCCATACGCTCGCGCAGCCCGCGCTGCTGGTGAACGCGATGGGCCTGTTGCGCGTGAACGGGAAGTGGCAGGGCGTGCCGGAGCCGCGCCGAGAGGGCGCCGCCGTGGCGCACTAGCATGGCGGCTCGCGACTCCACGCGCGCGACCGGCGCACCGGTGGGACTCCGCGCCCTGGCGCGCGTGCTGCCCTACTGTCGGCCGTACCGTGGCCAGGCGCTGCTCGGGCTCGTGTGCGTGGTGTTCGCCGCCGCATCGGCCAGCTCCATTCCGACGCTGCTCTCGGTGGGCATCGACGGGCTGCGCGCGGGACACCCCGTGTCGGCGGCGTGGCGCATCGGCGCGGTGATGGTGGCGGTGACGCTCGGCACCGGCGCGCTGCGCTACCTCATGCGCGAGGTGATGAACGGCCTCTCGCGCCGGATCGAGTACGACCTGCGCAACGCCCTGTTCGCGAAGCTGCTCACCCTCGACGCCAACTGGTTCGCGCGGATGCGCACCGGCGACATCATGGCTCGCCTCACCAACGACCTGGGCGCGGTGCGCATGGCGGTAGGGCCGGCCATCATGTACCTCGGGAACACGGTGTTCGGCGCGGTCTTCGCCCTCTGGTGCATGGCGGGGATCGACCTGCGGCTCGCGGGATTGGCCGTGCTGCCGGCGGCGCTCATTCCCGGCATCATGGTGAAGCTCGGCAAGAAGGTGCACGACCGGTTCGAGAAGGTGCAGGAGCAGTACAGCGCGCTGAGCACGCATGCGCAGGAGAACCTCGCGGGCGCACGCGTGGTGCGGGCCTACCGGCAGGAGGCGGCCGAGGTCGCGCGGTTCGCGGCGTTGGGCCTCGAGTACCTCGAGCGCAACATGGCGCTCACCCGGCTCAACGGCTTCATGCATCCGATGTTCACGTTGCTCGCCGGACTGGGGGCGGTCATCGTGCTCGGGCTCGGCGGGCGCGCCACGCTCGCGGGGAGCATCTCCGTGGGCGACTTCGTGGCGTTCGGCATCTACCTCGGGATGCTCACCTGGCCGCTCATCGCCCTGGGCTGGGTGATCACCCTGTTCCAGCGCGGCGCGGCGAGCATGGCCCGGCTGAACGACATCCTCGAGGCGGTGCCGGCGGTGACGAGCCCGGCCACCCCCGTGCCGCTCCCCCCGCGCCCGGCGAGCGGCGGTCGCACGATCGAGTTCCGCGGCGTGGGCTTTCACTATCCGACCAAGGATGGCGACACGGTGCGCTGGGTGCTGCGCGACGTGTCGTTCACCCTGGCGGCCGGACAGACGCTCGGCATCGTGGGGGCCATTGGCTCGGGCAAGAGCGCGTTGCTCGACCTGATCCCGCGCTTCTTCGACGCGCAGGAAGGGACGGTGCTGGTGGATGGCGTGCCGCTCGGCGCGCTCGACCTCGACGACCTGCGCCGCGAGATCGGCGTCGTCCCGCAGGAGAGCCTGCTCTTCTCCGAGACGATCGACAGCAACCTGCGCTATGGGCTGGCCGATGACACGGCCGACGGTGCCACGGAGTCGACGCGCTGGGCCGCACGCATGGCGCAGCTCGACCAGACGATTCGCGACTTTCCTGCCGGCTACGAGACGCAGCTCGGCGAACGCGGCATCAACCTGTCGGGCGGGCAGAAGCAGCGCGCCGCGCTGGCGCGCGCCCTGGCGCGGAAGCCGGCCGTGGTGCTGCTCGACGACGCGCTGAGCGCGGTGGACACGCACACCGAGGCGGAGATCCTGCGCGGCCTGCGCGAGGCGTTCGCGGGGCGCACGGCGATCATCGCGAGCCACCGGATCAGCGCCATCCGCGACGCCGACCACATCCTCGTGCTCGACCAGGGGCGCGTGGTCGAACAGGGGCAGCACGAGGCGCTGCTGGCAGCGCGTGGACGCTACTGGGCGTTGCTGCGCCGGCAGCAGTTGGTGGACAGCGTGGATGCGGCTGATGAGGAGGAAGCGGCATGAGAATCTCGACCGGGTGCTTGCGGGTCGGTGGCGCGCTGGCGATGCTCGGTTCGGTGGCCGGTGCGGCGCTGGCGCAGTCGAGCGTCGCGGCGCCGCTGCCCATGGCCGTCACGAACAACGCCGTGGCCGCGATCACGCGTGGCCCGGGCGCGGGACTCTACTCCTTCCTCGGCGTGGACAGCTCCAAGCGGTGGAGCGGCATCACGCGACGCGCCTTCCACCAGCCGACCGGCGCCAAGGGGTGGACGGAGCTGCCTCCCGTGCCCGGCGCGGTGGGCCGGCTCGCCGCGCTGGCCTTCGGCGTGCGCGGCAAGGTGTACCTGATCGGCGGCTACACCGTGGACTCGGCCGGCGCCGAGCGTTCGCTGGTCAACGTGGACATCTGGGACCCGGTGCGGCGATCGTGGAGCGCGGGCGCGGCGACGCCCGTGGCCGTGGACGACGCGGTGGGCGGCGTGTGGCGTGACTCGCTCATTGTGCTGGTGACCGGATGGCACGACACCGACAACGTGGCCGACGTGCAGCTGTACGACCCGGCCACGGATCGCTGGACGCGCGGGACGCCGTTTGCGGGGACGCCGGTGTTCGGCGGCGGCGGGACGGTGGCCGGGAACCAGGTGCTGGTGTTCGGCGGCGCGCGCCGCTCGAGCGGGCCGGTGAAATACACCATGGCACCGCAGGCGTGGCTGGGCACCATGGATGCGCGTGAGCCCGCGAAGATCACCTGGGACTCCCTGCCCCCCATGCCGGGGCCGCCGCGCTACCGCGCCGGGGCCATCGCCTGCGGGTCGCGCATCATCGTGGCCGGGGGCAGCGACAATCCGTACAATTACAACGGCATCGGATACGACGGACAGCCGTCGGCGCCGATCGCGAGCGCCATGGCATTCGACCTGAGCACGCGGCGGTGGAGTGCGGAGCCCGCGCCGCCGGTGAGCGTGATGGACCTCCGCGCCATCGTCGCGCTTCGCGGCCGGGCGCGGGTGGTGGGCGGCATGCGCGCGGGACAGCGGGTTGCGGCGGACGTCGTGTCGTGGCCACTTTCGCGATGCGGCGCGCGACCGCTGCTGCCGAGCGCGGCGTCCGCCTCCGCACAGCCACCGGCCGACGTCGCGCGCCCCCTGGCCGCCAGTTCGCTGACGTGGAACCAGGCCCAGCGCGAAGCCGGCTTCCCGGTGATGGACACGCTGTTCCCCAACCGGGTGATTCGCCGCGGCCTGCGCGTTTCCGCGTTGCCGGCCGGAGCGCCACTCCCCGCCTTCGCCCCCGGCGGCGCGCTCGCCGCCATGCTCGACCAGTACATGGCCGAGCAGAAGACGGCGGGGATCATCATCGTGCACGACGGCAAGGTGCGCCTCGAACGGTACGCCATGGGGCAGACGGCGGCGCGCCGCTGGACGTCCATGTCGGTGGCGAAGTCGGTGACATCGACGCTCGTGGGGGCCGCCATCCGCGACGGCTTCATCAAGAGCCTCGACGATCCCGTGACGCGCTACATCACCCAGAGGAAGGGGAGCGCGTACGACGACGTCACCATCCGGCAACTGCTGACGATGACGTCGGGGGTCAAGTGGAACGAGGACTACACCGATCCCAAGTCCGACGTCGCGCGCTTCTACACCGACGCGATCGACCCCGGGCTGGACCGCACGGTGAGCTACATGCGCAAGTTGCCGCGCGAGGCGCCGGCCGGCTCCAAGTGGGTGTACAAGACGGGGGAAACGAACCTGATCGGCGTGCTGGTGATGGAAGCCACGCACAAGACGCTCGCCGACTACGCCTCCG